>NZ_PNCW01000620.1:0-260 GCF_005886985.1 Pseudoalteromonas sp. S3178
TCAGTAAGTCCAACAGTGCTTGAGTTGGATGTTCATTAGGGCCATCGCCACCGTTGATGACAGGAACATCGGAACCAGTTGCAAACTCGGCTACTGAGCCTGCGTCTGGGTGGCGCATTGCCACGGCGTCAGCATAAGCTGAAATCACACGGGCGGTATCATACAAAGATTCGCCTTTTGCCAGTGCTGAGCTTTGCATACCTGTGGTTTCACGAACTAGGCCGCCCAGCAGGTTAAATGCGGTGCCGAAACTTACGCGT
>NZ_PNCW01000621.1:0-256 GCF_005886985.1 Pseudoalteromonas sp. S3178
ACTTTACATACCTGTTCGCCTTTTTCGTTGGTCTCGTATTCAAGGCATTCTTTTTGATCGCATTCCGTGCCCATGTAATAAGTTTGACGGATTGGTAAGGCAGTGACAGAGCGACCAGCAACAAGGCCCAAACTGCGCCACCAAGGTTGCTCGTATGCCATAAACATCTTAATCGCTTTTTGGATAAGCACAGACGGAATGTTTTCTTTCAACCAAGGGTCGTCAAAGAACGGCGATTCAATCAGCTCAAGCGAGC
>NZ_PNCW01000622.1:0-273 GCF_005886985.1 Pseudoalteromonas sp. S3178
TGAACTTAATCGCGAGGGCACCACAGTGATCATGGTGACGCACTCAGAGAAAGAAGGGAACTATGCCGACCGCCTAGTTCGCCTGCTTGATGGCCAAATCATGCTGGATAAAGCCAATGCCGCTAACCCTGCGGTTAATACAGAGGTGGCATAGCCATGATCTTAAGTTACATAATTACAGCGCTGCGTGCTTTTAAGCTACAAAAGCAGCACTTCGCGCTCAACGTGTTTGGTTTGAGCGTGGGCTTAGCCGCAGCTATTTTGGTGGCGCTT
>NZ_PNCW01000623.1:0-260 GCF_005886985.1 Pseudoalteromonas sp. S3178
TCAGGTGATAATGCCGGCCATACCGCGCAGCAGCGTGCGCGTCAGTGGATGCAAAGCTTGCTTGAGCTACAGCAAAGTGCAGGCTCGTCTTTTGAATTTGTGGAAAACGTTAAAACCGAATTATTCCCAGAAGAAATTTATGTCTTTACGCCAGATGGCCGCATTGTTCAGTTACCAATGGGGCCGACGGCGGTTGACTTTGCCTATGCCGTGCATACCGATGTGGGTAATACATGTGTAGGTGCTCGTGTAAACCGTAA
>NZ_PNCW01000624.1:0-481 GCF_005886985.1 Pseudoalteromonas sp. S3178
CGGTATTTATGAAACGGGAGACGACGGTATGATGAAGACGCTAGATTGGTATTTAGGGCGTAGCATCTTACAAACCACGGGTTTCGCGCTATTAGTTTTTGTGGGGATCAATACGCTTATTAAGTTTATTGAGCAACTACGCTCGGTTGGTCGTGGCAGCTATGATTTACTCGGGGCTATGCTCTATACCATTTACAGCATGCCAAGCGATATCGTCGTATTTTTCCCGATGGCTGCACTGATTGGTGGTTTGATTGGGCTTGGTGCACTTGCCTCAAGCAGTGAACTAATTGTTATGCAAGCGGCTGGGTGGTCGCGTTTTCAAATTATTATGTCGGGGATGAAAACGGCAGTGGTGCTTGCGCTACTGATGATGGCGCTTGGGGAGTGGGGGGCACCAAAAGCGGAGCAAACCGCAAAACGGTTAAAAAACGAAGCAATTTATGGCGGTGAAGTCTACAGCGCTCAGCGTGGTGTGTGG
>NZ_PNCW01000625.1:0-359 GCF_005886985.1 Pseudoalteromonas sp. S3178
AGTCTTCATCACAGCGCAATTGGAGTAGTAAAGCAATACGCTTATTCCAGCAAAAACTAGCTAACTAACTGTACCCAACCTGAGCTTTGAAACATTGATATCTTCATCGGTCACCGTACGCCAGTAATACTATGTCACTTTAATAGTTGTTGATCCGATTGAATATGACCTGACTGCCATCAAAGCTTGCTAGTACCTGTAACTCGGTAAACCCCGCATAAAGGTGTAACCCAATTGGTTGAATTTCTTCGACCTTGTTTTCACTACTTAAATAGCGATAAAGCACCAATTGGTGACCTCGTTTCAGTACAAAATAAACCCCGTCTCGGTATACTGCTGGCTGGTAAAGAGATAAAGAC
>NZ_PNCW01000626.1:0-378 GCF_005886985.1 Pseudoalteromonas sp. S3178
GCTATGTTGGCACGCAAAAGGTAAAAGTTGATACGCTTGCGGCACAAAGCGTTGGTGACCAGATCACCGCACACCTCACAGAAAATCAACCGTCAGGCCTGCCGCTCAGAGCAAACGAAATACTGACTATTGATTTTTCTGAGTATCAACAAGTGCAAGTAAGAGTAAAGTTTGCCTATTCTTCCGCCAAGCAAATCGTAGCACCGCCTGCTAATGTAGAGCTGGTGGGGCCAAATCAAGGTAATGTGATCTCATTGCAGCCAACGCAACCGCTCTATTACGGCATTAAACAAATCGAGACGCGACAAGGACTATTGCAATTACGTTGGCTCAACCCTCTATCGGGGCAAAGCGTGAGCGTACGTCCGCAATACTTTG
>NZ_PNCW01000627.1:0-207 GCF_005886985.1 Pseudoalteromonas sp. S3178
ATCGCGATGGGCGGTTCATCTAATACCGTGCTGCATTTATTGGCGGCAGCGCAAGAAGGCTTTGTCGAATTTGATATGAACGACATAGACCGCTTATCTCGCAGCACACCATTTTTATGTAAGGTTGCTCCGGCAACACAACAGTATCACATTGAAGACGTTCACCGTGCTGGCGGCATTATGGCCATTCTCAACGAGCTGGCCAGA
>NZ_PNCW01000628.1:0-273 GCF_005886985.1 Pseudoalteromonas sp. S3178
AAAAATAAGCCTGTGGCAACAGTGCCCAAACTTGAGCAACCACGCTGCTAGATAGAGCTTCTCCCCCCACCACAATGTGGTGCGCAGCATTGCTCGGTTGTAATCGTGCCAGCACGCCTTGCAAGTGGGCTGGAGTCACCTTAAACAGCAATGACTCTTCGCGCGCTAAACACGCACTAAGCTCTGTGATTAACTGCTCACCATCGCTTAGCAGCACTACACCAAGACCATTAACCAGCGCGCCCCATAAGCTCGTTACAGTCGCATCAAACG
>NZ_PNCW01000629.1:0-233 GCF_005886985.1 Pseudoalteromonas sp. S3178
AGTTGCAGGTCTCTATAATGCTTCTATGCTAAGTATAATAGCTTATTTTTACACTACAGCCTACGGGAAAGGACTATGGATCAAAATATCTCTATTTTAATCGTCGATGATGTAGGGACAGTTCGCAGCTTTTTACATCAAACCTTAATGCACTTAGGCATTGATCATGTAAGAGAAGCCTCCACTGCAACGCAGTGTGTAAAGTTATGTGAAGAGCAACATTTTGATATTGT
>NZ_PNCW01000063.1:0-1309 GCF_005886985.1 Pseudoalteromonas sp. S3178
TTTCAAAAAATAAACCTTTAAAACCTACCTCCCTTTATTATTGAGCACCCACATTTTTAATTTTAATGCAGCACGTGTGCTGCATTAACGTATTCTCATTAAGGATGATGTATGAGCCTTATTACCACGAGTATTTTAATGCTGTTTTTACAGCCTTTATTTGTATATTTAGCTCTTTTTAAAGAGTCTGAGCAAAGTGCCCGAAACCGTTCACTAGACAACGAAGATGCTATGTATCTATTTATAGCACCAGGGCTGGCTGTATTTTATTCTGATGACTTTTGGCAAGCGGTACTTTATTTAGGAAGTGTATGCCTATTAGGTTTAATGCTTGCCATTATTGTAAAAAGCAAAGCTAAAAAACGATTAACAAGGGATGACGCTATCGGGTTTACTATTGCCAGTTTTTTATTTTTTTTGATTATAAAATTAATTATTGGTGGGATAGGGTATCTTTTTACCGAAAATGCCGCGAATGCTTCAGCAGCCGACATAGGCCAGCAAGCTTATTCATCAACTTCAGGTGAGCTTTTAAACTGGGGGTATTTATATTATCAGTTTTGGCCAACGTTATACTTTTTACTCTTAATGTTAGCCACATTAGCTATAAAAATAATTGAGAGCCGATTTAATAAACATTCATTTTCAGGCTCGCTGCTAATATTGGGCGCAGTTTTAGCTGGTGTATCACCGTTATTTGGTAATGCTTTTATTTTAGGGGTTATTGCTAACTTTTTTATATATTTTGTTGTGTGTACGGCATGTATAGAAATTGATAAAAAGAGCGACCCCTCAGCGGGTGCTATTAGTTTTATGTATGGCTTTTTACTTATGGGTGGCATCATGTTTAGTAGTATTGGTAAATTAATATATACGCTATTTTATAATTAGATTAGTGATTGTTTTTTGATTAAAAAACATGCAGTATAATTGTGCCTAATTAGTATGTTCCCCTACTTTTTTAATATAAATATGGTTGGTGTAATTAAATAGCCATGTATATTAAGTAGTTTATAGCTAGGGCCTGTTTATCTTTCGAGGTTAAATTTGCAGCAGTGTGTTTGGCATTTAGGCAAGGCAGAGCCTATGTGGTGTGGTTATTCCCCATAAATAGGCGATAACGCAGTGTAAATACCAAACACGCGCTGCCCGTTGGGTTCGTCCTAGGGACGATTAACTCTTTGTTGCTCGGTTTTTACTTAGCCCACTAGGTTACAAACCTCGCGCCGCGATTTAATCGTCCCTAGATTGAACAAATTTCAATCCGCAAAGATCAACACGCCCTAATCTTATTGCCAAATTTAGTACT
>NZ_PNCW01000630.1:0-283 GCF_005886985.1 Pseudoalteromonas sp. S3178
AAGAACAAGTCGTCAATGCTGTAAGTAAAGCAAAAGGTGACTTCCACCCAAAGAATAATAGCTTATTACACCTTAGCCGAATACACTTCCTACTTGGACATTCTCAACAAGCCAAACGACTGGCAACTGAAACGCTTGAACAAGCTAAAATACATGACTTTAGACTAACCCAAATAGCAGCTGCACAAATATTGTCGGACTTATACGAAAAAGAACATAATTATGCTGATGCATACCTGTGGCAAAAACAACTAACTGAGCTAGAAAAACACTATGCAAAAAC
>NZ_PNCW01000631.1:0-264 GCF_005886985.1 Pseudoalteromonas sp. S3178
TAAAAGTAACGTTAAATGTTTGACGAAAAAAGGTTAAAAAGTAAAACATGGGTAGCGATACAGCCAAGGCAGCAATAAAAGCCGCAATCGGTGGCAACTATAGAATCAGCGAGTTTCTTAAACCATCGCATATTACCTGCAAGGAAAGCATTAGAAACAAGACATAGTAATGAAGGGGCCGACAATAACCCCTTCTACACCTTGTTAAAGATGGATCTAGCTATCGCTCTGTGAATAGTAAAATAACAAGCTTTTTAATCCCCC
>NZ_PNCW01000632.1:0-251 GCF_005886985.1 Pseudoalteromonas sp. S3178
AGCCACTCAGTTTGATAAGACCACTAATATCGACAATTAAAGAGACTCTGCCATCACCTAAAATTGTCGCCCCTGAGATCCCATTTACTTTTTGATAATTCGCTTCGAGACTTTTAATAACGACCTGTTGTTGCGCCAGTAAATCATCCACCAACAATCCCACTTTGTGATTATCACTCTCTACAACTACTAACAATGTTTTATCCAACTCTTCTATTGCACCACCATGGTTAAATAGTTGATATAGCCTT
>NZ_PNCW01000633.1:0-275 GCF_005886985.1 Pseudoalteromonas sp. S3178
CCAAGTCCCAGCAGTATTATTTGCAGGCGTGACAATTGTTATATCGCCACTTATCTCATTAATGCAAGATCAGGTCGCGCAGTTAAAAGCACAAGGCATAGCCGCTGAATATATCAACAACAGCGTCGCTTGGGAGCAGCAAAAAGATACCTATGACGCGCTTTTCCAAGGTCGTTTAAAGCTGTTGTACGTTGCTCCAGAGAAAGCCTTACAACGCGACTTTATTGATCGCATATCCAACTGTAACATCAGTTTATTTGCCATTGATGAAGCCC
>NZ_PNCW01000634.1:0-284 GCF_005886985.1 Pseudoalteromonas sp. S3178
AAATAGTATTGCATGTAACTATTTTTCAAAAGGACAAACGTTTACTGAGGGACATATTGCAAATACCCCAAATTCAGGGTGGCTTAAAGCATTAGATAAATTCAACCATCAAATAAAAACTTTGAAATGCTCTAAAAATATAACGCCATAACATCTGTGCAAATATTTTTGACAGTAAAAAAACAATAATTAAGGAGGTGTAGATGTGGTTTCATCAAAAGGAATCGGTGCAAGAGGCTTACCGATTTATTAAATTTTTAACCAAAAAGAAATCGATATCAGAC
>NZ_PNCW01000635.1:0-289 GCF_005886985.1 Pseudoalteromonas sp. S3178
T
The DNA here is from genome assembly GCF_005886985.1 of Pseudoalteromonas sp. S3178. Taxonomy (NCBI): domain Bacteria; kingdom Pseudomonadati; phylum Pseudomonadota; class Gammaproteobacteria; order Alteromonadales; family Pseudoalteromonadaceae; genus Pseudoalteromonas; species Pseudoalteromonas sp. S3178. The sequence continues at coordinate 2 of NZ_PNCW01000635.1, forward strand.
GCCATGATGTTTGTCGCGTTACTTTTGTCTTTTGGTCGCTAATTTAGGTATCATTTACAACGTATTTACTCATGGTTATAAAAATGCAGCACAGTGCGACTTATCAGTTATTAGATGTCAATATTGATCCGGTTGGGCATATTTTGTCCAGTGCCGGGCAGGAGTGTTGTGTCCAACCTAAATTTATCGAAGTGTTGACAGTATTGGCGCTTGCTTATCCAAGCGTGGTTACTCGAGAAGAAATCATTGAGCAGGTTTGGGGAGGGAACCTATTTGTTGGAGAGAAAG
>NZ_PNCW01000636.1:0-312 GCF_005886985.1 Pseudoalteromonas sp. S3178
TACTGCAGTGGTTGCCATTACAACGTGAAACAAAAAACGACAGAAGATGCATGCCCACTCAACAGTTTATATTGGAACTTTATGATTGAGCATAGAACACGCTTTGCAAAAAATCCGAGGATCGGCATGGTATATCGTAATTGGGACAAACAAGATGATGTGACAAAACAGCAAACATTACAGCGAGCTCAATATTACCTTAATAACATTGACTCGCTGTGATATTGGGCTAAAACAAGCGCCAACGACGCTTCTTCGTTTGGATTTTATGTACCCAGTTTACTTCAATGGTTGTCACAGCGAGTACATCAC
>NZ_PNCW01000637.1:0-235 GCF_005886985.1 Pseudoalteromonas sp. S3178
AAGCCAGCACTACATGCTCTGCTCCCAGTGCTTTTATGTGTCCTGCTGTGATGGCTGCGCCGCCTAGGAATGTGTCTTTGCGGTTTGGGGTGATCACGATAGTCGGATCTTCCTGTGACAACCCTACGGCTGTGCCTTGTACATACTCGTCGACGATGATTTCGCCAATGACCAGGACTCTGGCTGTTCGCATGGTTTTAAACACTTTTGACAAACTTGACGCACTAATATTATG
>NZ_PNCW01000638.1:0-232 GCF_005886985.1 Pseudoalteromonas sp. S3178
ATTTGTATGATTGTATTATTGGAAGTGGTTGCTTTATCGGTCCATTTACTGAAATACAAAAAGGCGTAGTAATTGGAGATAACTGCAGGATTCAGTCTCATACATTTATTTGCACCGGAGTAACGATCGGAAAAGAGTGTTTTATTGGTCATGGAGTGATGTTTGTGAATGACGATTTTAAAATCGGCAAGCCAGCAGGTGATGCTTCTCTTTGGAAAAAAACAATTATTGG
>NZ_PNCW01000639.1:0-377 GCF_005886985.1 Pseudoalteromonas sp. S3178
TGGCTTGAGAGTTGAATATGCGAAACACTTGCTTTCGAGCACCAACATGCCGCTGGAACACCTTGCACTGGAGTGTGGTTTTAATTCTGCATCCACATTTTTTGCCGCATTTAAGAAGCTCACGGGGTACTCTCCAAATAGCTTTAAGCACTCCGAAAACATACTCTCAGACTCCTAAAACATACTCTAGGTGACTGCTTTAATTCAATAAGTTTATGTTTCTTCTGAGTCATTACAGGAGAAACATATGACCCTATCAAAACTAGTACCATTGTTATTTTTACTACTTATCCAAACCAGCATCGCCATCGCTTTTGAGGATGAGACCGCTAAAATTACTGCTACACTAAACCACTATATCAGTGGCACCGTGAACA
>NZ_PNCW01000064.1:0-2571 GCF_005886985.1 Pseudoalteromonas sp. S3178
GATCTTGTCTGAACTAATACATTTAATATGTCACATCATTTTGGTATGAAAGGGAATTACACCTAATTATTCAAAAATAAGTTCTTTAAAAAGCTCCTTTTGCTCTTCAGTAAGCTCTGTAAGAGCTAAAAATTCCACAATATCTAAAACTAAATCGCTATCGATATTGAAAATTAGCTCTTCAAACATATGTTTTTGTTGATTCTTAAGCTTTTTTTAGAAATTAGTATCAATTGTTTTCGAAAGGTCTTGAACCATAAACTCCCTTTTTTACTTTCGATGAAAATATAGCCTACGATTACTTTAAAAATTGTATCTATATTGTCTAGATTTGAAAGTATAGCCTTCAATTCCAGCTTAGGACCCCCTAACTTTATATACATGCTGATAGAATTACCCAAGTCAAAGACACTATCATTTATGTAATTAAGAATTAATTCTTCTTTTTCTTTGTTACTTTCTTTTTTTTCTATTTCAGGTATGGATACTCTAAATAAGGGGCTGTAGTAACTAGGCCCTTTATGTGTAAGTAAATTCATATAAATGAATTTTTAAATTGGTGTTCAGGTGCTTTGTTTATTTCATAAGATAAATTTTTTATTCGCCCAGAAAAAATGTCAAACTCATTTTTAAATTCTAGCTCTTGAATTTGTGTATTTAATAGATCCTTAGTACTTTTTAGTTCTTTTTTACTTGTTCGCCAAGTTAAAAGAATAAAAATAGAAGTAACAGCTAAAAGTGGTGGGGTAAATATGCCGTTGAAATAATTAGCAGTATTAACCCAGTTTTCAATCGGAGCCTCTAAGTCAAAGCGAAACTTTTCAAAAAATACATATCCAATAGAAATAAAGCTTATAAATAACGTCACTACATACAAAAAAACACTCATCATCAACACTCATTTTTTTTAATATTTTAATTTTTATAACCTTAATTACTTAATAACTAGATAGAATAACGAATAGATTTTGTAATCGAGCCGCCTTTTTATGTTAGCGCAGTAAGTCGGGTTGTTTCTAGTTAATTCATCATTATCGTCGGATGGCGTGGCTTCGCCACTTATCCGACCTACGTCAAAGGTAGGTTGGTTAAGCCGAAGGCGCCACCCAACAAAGTTATAGGTTCACGCCTGGAGGATTCGCTACTAGTTTTGAGCCTTCGTAAATTAACACTCTAACTCAGCTCTTTTATCGCTCTACTTATTCCATCTAAGCTCAATGGGTACATTCTGTTATCCATCAGCTGCTTAATAAAATCAATTGATTGATAGTAAGGCCAATGTTCAACCGGTTGTGGGTTGAGCCAGGCGACTTTATCAAAGTGGTTAGTGATTCGTGCCAACCACGCGCTGCCGGGCTCTTCGTTGTAATGTTCTACCGAGCCGCCCGCATAAGCTATTTCGTAAGGGCCCATAGTGGCATCACCCACAAATATGACTTTATAGTCGCTGGTAAATTTATTAATCAGCGTCATAGTATCTATTACATTTGAATGGCGGCGCGTGTTATCTTGCCAAACATGTTCGTATAAACAGTTATGAAAGTAGTAAAACTCTAGGTGTTTAAACTCGCCGTGGGCGGCGCTAAATAATTCTTCGCAGGTATGGATGTAGTCATCCATTGAGCCGCCAATATCAAATAGCATCAATACTTTTACGGCATTATGGCGCTCGGGTGCCATTTTTACATCAAGCATGCCGCCTTGTTTTGCGGTTGCACGAATAGTCTCGTTTAAATCTAGTGTGTCGCTTGCGCCAGTGCGGGCAAATTTACGTAGTTTTTTAAGAGCGAGCTTTATAGTGCGCGAGCCAATTTCTCTGTCGGTATCAAGGTTTTTGTATTCGCGTTTATCCCACACTTTTACCGCTTGGCGATTACGGTTACCGTCTTGGCCTATGCGTACACCTTCAGGGTTATATCCATATGCGCCAAAAGGCGATGTACCACCAGTGCCAACCCATTTATTACCGCCAGCGTGGCGTTTTTGTTGCTCTTGTAAACGCTCTTTAAGAGTTTTCATAAGCTCGTCGAGCCCACCCATGGCTTTTAGTTGGGCTTTTTCTTCATCGCTTAGGTGTTTTTCAAACTCTTTACGTAGCCAATCTTCAGGTAGGTTGTGCTGTTGCTTTAAACTCTCGAGCAGGTCTAAGTCGGCAATACCGCTAAAATAATCGCTAAAGGCTTTATCAAACCTATCAAAATGGGTTTCGTCTTTTACCATTATGGTGCGTGCTAAATGGTAAAAGGCGTCTACGTCGGCAAATATAACGCCTTTTTCTAAGGCGTTAATTAAATCGAGTAGTTCGCGCAGGCTTACCGGTAGGCGGTATTTACGCAGCGTGAAAAAAAACTGTACTAGCATATAAGGGCCTGTTTATCTTTCGAGGTTAAATTTGCAGCAGTGTGTTTGGTATTTAGGCAAGGCAGAGCCTATGTAGTGTGGTTATTCCCCATAAATAGGCGATAACACAGCATAAATACCAAACACGCGCTGCCTGAAGGTTCGTCCTAGGGACGATTAACTCTTTGTTGCTCGGCTTTTACTTAGCCCACTAGGTTACAAACCTCGCGC
>NZ_PNCW01000640.1:0-339 GCF_005886985.1 Pseudoalteromonas sp. S3178
GGCAAGCTTTGTTTTTTATCTAATTGTTTTAATGCTGTTTTTTTAAATTTCAATTTCATCTTCTTATCCTTGATTAATCTTAATTTGTAAATCATGTTGTTTAAGGTTGGTAGTCCAACAAGTAGATTTTCTATCTCATCAGGCTAACCTAAAACACTGCTCGACTATACTAACAACGGCACTGACCGTAATCCGTACCTGTCAACGTTTCCGTTAAACGGCAAGGAATTCTAGTATTTGGCTCAGCACCGCCTGCTACTTGAGGCGTTTGCTGTAAAGGTAGGTTTTGGTTTTTATCTAGTTGCTTCAACGCTGATTTTTTTAATTTTAATTTCATTA
>NZ_PNCW01000641.1:0-242 GCF_005886985.1 Pseudoalteromonas sp. S3178
CTGCTGGTATGGCGTTTGAAGCCATGAACCACGCGGGAGATGTTAATCCGGACATGCTCGTGATCTTGAATGACAACGAAATGTCTATCTCGGAAAACGTTGGCGCACTTACAAACCATTTCGCTAAGATCCTCTCTGGTAGCTTCTATACCAATATTCGTGAAGGCAGCAAAAAGCTGTTAGCTGGTGTGCCACCAGTTAAAGAACTTGCTGGCAGAATGGAAGAACATTTAAAAGGGATG
>NZ_PNCW01000642.1:0-260 GCF_005886985.1 Pseudoalteromonas sp. S3178
TAAAGGGTACACCACGCTGATAACACGCAGCGACAAAGCCTGTTAAGTCACCAATGACTCCCCCACCTAAAGCAATTAAGCATGTGTCCCTGCCGCAATTGTTGTCCAACAAAAAAGCTGAAACCTGCTCAAAGTACTCTAAGGTTTTATATTGCTCACCATCAGGTAAAACAATATGTAAAGGCGCACACTTAGCCAAACTGTCCAGTAGCCCATCTAAATACAATGGTGCAACCGTTTGGTTAGTGACAATAACAGGT
>NZ_PNCW01000643.1:0-357 GCF_005886985.1 Pseudoalteromonas sp. S3178
GTTAACGACTCTAGCCCCATAGGTCCATAGGCGTGTAATTTGGTTGTCGCTATGCCAATTTCTGCACCTAGTCCTAATTGACCGCCATCGCTAAACCTTGATGAGGCATTTACCATCACCACAGACGCATCGACACTGCGTTGAAACAAGGTGCCCGTCTCTGTGTTAGTTGTACAGATCACCTCGGTGTGGTGGCTGCCAAATTGGTCAATATGCTCAATAGCCCCAGAAAAGTCACTCACAATGCGGATCGCTATTTCTAGTGCTAAATATTCTTCACCAAATTCATCCTCGTTTAACACGGTCACGTCGTCAAAATACGGCGCTGCGTGTTGGCAACAATTCACTTTGACGTTT
>NZ_PNCW01000644.1:0-277 GCF_005886985.1 Pseudoalteromonas sp. S3178
TCTCACCTTTTATTTTGAATATTTTTCATGTTTATGCTGTTTTATGTCTTAATATATACCCAGTCTCCTTTTAAATTTTTGATTTTTATGTTTAATTTACTTTTGGTATTACCAATTTACAATGTTATTTACATGTGATGATGTTTTGGTATGATGGGTGAATAAATATTTATAAAAAATGATTATTAACGCAGGTTGTATTTGTCGAGAGACTAAAGGGGAGAGTTATGGATATAGGCGCATTGTTAATTCAGGCAGCTAGCCTAATGCTAACGGG
>NZ_PNCW01000645.1:0-296 GCF_005886985.1 Pseudoalteromonas sp. S3178
TCTTATGATCCACGTATAAATCTCACATCACTTAATGTTCGGCACTGTCACTGCGTCCCCGTGGATACCTGTTTACCGCAGTGAAACGTAATTACCGAGCGCGGTAGCATTAGAATTGGATACCTGAAGAACATGAATAACGAGTTTACTTTCACTATTAAGAGCATTCGTCTTGACGAAAATTACCATCCGTCAAACAGCACGCGGATCACCACTAACTTTGCTAACTTAGCAAGAGGCGAAAGCCGCCAGCAAAACTTACGCAATGCCCTAAAGAGGATTGATAATCGCTTTAA
>NZ_PNCW01000646.1:0-250 GCF_005886985.1 Pseudoalteromonas sp. S3178
ATACAGGCTCTCGAAAAAAAACTCAGTGAGGGACCTCTGACAGCTGCAGGCTCTGCTAAGAACGCTCATGACTCTAGCAATCAGAAAAAGCTCTACTCATATTCGGAAAACTTTGTAATGGGGCAGTCTTTTACAGATCCTTTAACTAATGCAACCATTGGCGTTTCTCAAATAGCATCAGATTATACCGCTGATATTTATCTATTTCTGGCTGGCAAAGAAAGTCTCGAAAAGAAAGGGGTTAAACCTG
>NZ_PNCW01000647.1:0-336 GCF_005886985.1 Pseudoalteromonas sp. S3178
CTAAATACCGGACCTTTATGAAACGAGAAGCGCTGCTCTTGAGTGTTAAAAATGCTTGCACCCAGAATATCTGCTGGTAACAAATCAATGGTAAATTGAATACGTTGATAACTCATCCCCAGGGCTTGTGCCAAACCATGCGACAGGGTTGTTTTACACATACCTGGAAGATCTTCTAATAATAAATGGCCGCGCGCTAACATTGCACACAGAGCTAACTTTATTTGCTGTTCTTTGCCATAAATAACATCAGCTAGGCCTAAGGTCAGCTGTTTTAATTGTTCTTGCATAAGGGGGCTTATTAATTTAGTTCTAAACGCTTCATAACCATATCAA
>NZ_PNCW01000648.1:0-299 GCF_005886985.1 Pseudoalteromonas sp. S3178
TGAACTTTACCTTGACATAAATTTATGATCTTATACTGCTTTTTAAATTAAGCAGCCCAATCATGTCAGCCAACACGTTATTCGAACAATTCTCTTCCATTGATGACCCTCGCCAGCAAGGCAAAGTGCAACACCCATTATTCGATATTCTGTTTCTTACTATCAGTGCCGTAATCGCAGGTTGCCAAGGTTGGGAAGAAATAGAAGACTTTGCTCATGACAAATTATCTTGGTTACGTAAGTTTATAGCACTTTCGAACGGTGTGCCGCGGCACGACACGATTGCAAGAGTTATAAGC
>NZ_PNCW01000649.1:0-239 GCF_005886985.1 Pseudoalteromonas sp. S3178
GGTAAATTGTCTCATGACCGTTAGTTTTAGCCTGTTGGTATAGTTTCTTTGCCAGATCATAACCAGCTTGGTCATTATCATGATGCACTTCCCCAAGCCAATACTTATAGTGTTCTTTTGGATTACCTATTGCGAGCCTTTCAGGACCAGAAATCGTTTCTTCTAAAGTAATATGATTGATCCCATATTTTTCTAAAAGCTTTAGGCTTTCTTCGGCACCACCGGGATAATTAATGAGG
>NZ_PNCW01000065.1:0-37401 GCF_005886985.1 Pseudoalteromonas sp. S3178
CTCGATTTTTACTTAGCCCACTAGGTTACAAACCTCGCGCCGCGATTAAATCGTCCCTAGATTGAACAAATTTCAATCCACAAAGTTCAACACGCCCTATAACTTAACGTATTCAGGTAGAAACGGAAAAAGGCACTAAAGCAAACCCACTATCCAATCGAAGGTAAAAACAGTCGTAAATAATTTTAGCGCAATAACAGCTACAAATAAGAGGATAAAGAACACTTTTGCTTTGTAGCTTTTCAGATTTTTCCAATACAAGCGTTTTGCATTAAATTCTGTCTTAAAATTATCTAAAGCGTCTTTCATGGTTACTCCCTGCTAATTTATTTCTATAAACATTGAGCCTAAACTATTCATATTGATGTGCACGCTATAAAGGGTAACAAGGTGTGTCATCAGTAATTTTAGTATGTATGATTTGTTTATTATCAAAAACGCGAATCTTTTAGAACAGCTAAAAATAAATTCGGTGCTACACTAGCAACTAACTTAAACTCGTTAACAGCCAACTAAATTATGAAAGAATGTAACCAGTGTGGTAAATGCTGTATTAAATACGGCGGCGGCGATTTAAGCGCATCAAAAGAAGAAATAGATTTATGGGAGCTTTTTAATCCCGAAATTTATGAATACGTTAAAAACAATGAGATTTGGTTCGACCCTAAAACAGGATTAAGGCTAAATGCTTGCCCGTTTTTAGACATTGCCCCTAAAAAAGACCCTCTCGCTAAAAATATGTATACCTGCAGTATCTACCTCGACCGACCAGAGGATTGCCGACACTATCCTAGCCTAATACCTGAAATGATCAGAGACGAATGCGAGATGATTGAACCTATCGACATAAAAAATCAAGCCAGAGCTCAGCATAAACTCGATATACTTATGATTGATAGTCGGTAACTCTCATTTAAGCTCAAAAAGTTTATTGGTTAATTTTTTTAGTTTTAAACAAGAGTAAGCGTGTATACCAACAACCTATAGCAACAACAATAGAGCCAAAGCAAATTAAAAGTAAGGGTCTTATAGGCTCATCCCACCCCATTGGAATAATTATAATAAATGGAGTTACACTCGCTAGAAGAACCATAGGTAAATTAAAAATATTAAATCTTTTTAATAAAATTGAAATTGGTACCCCGTAAACAAGTAGTGCGCAATAGACATAAAATAAGCTTCCGCCAACCATTGCAGCCGAGAATAGTATCGCATCTATATAGTTTTTTAAGGGCTGATATCCAAACAGAGCAGATACAATAGCAAGTAAGGCACAAGCAGGAAATAAGGCTAAAGGGCCTATTAATATTACGCCGATATATTTGATAAATAATCCATTTTTAATCAAGTATTTTTATGTAGCAGGTATTGAATAGCTTTAATAATATTAGGCACTTTGCTCAATACATTGAAATACTTATATTTAGTATAGTAACCTAAATCCACACATCATTTTCAGCGGTGAGTACTGAACTGTTTTCCCCAGTGTTAATGACTCCTCGAGGCTCGATAAGCATAATTTTGCATTCTTTTTTTGCAAAAGGTTTATGTTCAACCCCTTTTGGTATTACGTACATTTCTCCCGCTTTTAGATTAACTATACCATCTCGAAGCTCAATACTCATTTCGCCTTCAATAACTAAAAACACTTCGTCTGTGTTTGCATGAGAATGCCATGTAAATTCATTTTCAATCTTAGCGAGTTTAAATTGGTAATCATTCATTTCAGCAATTACTTTAGGTGACCACTGCTGTGTAAACTTTGAAAATTTATCGAGTAAATTGATTGGAGATGCAGACATATATTTTCTTCTTCGCTAATAGGATAAGCAAATATAACACACATAAAAATTGTATCTGAGTTTTAAAAAGCGGGCTCCTAAACAGCATGGTCACTCACTAATGAGTGCCCATACATTCGGTCACATCATAAACGGGGTTTTATTTATTACTAGCACTTATAATACCATCACTATACTCAAACACTTGAAGCGTAACGCTACTAACAAACCCGCCATCATCAGGGTAAGTAATTGATATTGTATTATTAGTTTTTAACAGCTCGTTTGATACTTCGATTTCTACCATGCTGAAAACTTGCGGGCGAAATTCTTGCTCATCACCGGCATAATCGGTTGGCACAGTAACTAAAGTGTCATTTACTTTAACGACAGGTTGTTGAGTTAAACCATGCTCTCTACCAAAACTTAAACGCAACATCCCTTTACCATATTTACTTGTTTTCACATCGTTAATGTTAAAATTAAGAGTTTTATTGGCATTAATAGGCTGTTTATAAGTCGTTGCGTAGTACTTGAGCTCGTCAGACTCAGCAGTCGCTTTTATATTATTGTTAAATGTATATTCAATAATTACTGTAGCTTCTGCTTCTATGTTAATACTTTTTGGTAACTCATTTTTTACGGCAATACTTTGTGATGTTTTAGTAAGCGTTGGCTCACCATTAGCAAAATGCAGTTGCTTAATTTTAACGTTATTAACCGGGTTGCGTGGTACCTCTGTTATATTTAGCAAAGCATTATTAGCGCTTGTTTCTAAATTACTGATAATCACATACGCTTTGTTTTTATTTACGTAGCTATCAACTAATAAGTCTGCTTCACTTGAGTCAGTATAAACGCGAGTGCCATTTACATCTGACCACAATTGATAAAACTTAATAATGTCAGTAAATACATATTCGTTGCCAGTTTCACCTGATTTTTCGTCATTGTGGCGTAGTAAACGCCATGCATAATCACGCCCCTCGTTACCACTCCATTCTGCTTTTGTTAAACTAAACGGAATAGCTTTAATTATGAGGTTTGGTTTAGCCATAAATTGCATCATCATAGGGCTAAACGACTTCATCGTTTGCCAGTCGTTTACTGCTGTCCATGGCGTTGCTTCTGTTTTATGGTCACGCCCACCATATTCCGAAATCATGAAGGGTTTTACCTCACCCAACTTTAGCTTTTCGTATTGCTCCATCATATCCATAGTGGCTTCAATACGCGCTCCTTTAAAGTTAGCGACGCCTTTATCGCGGTTTAAGTAGCCAAAGTCGTAAAGATGAATCGAAAAATAATCCATGTATTCACCGCTGGTATCTAAAAAGAGCTTCATTCGCTCATCCCAACGGTTAAAATTGTTATCGTCAAACCATGGGAAGGCCGTGGTGTATCCACCAATTTTAATGCCTGTATTAACTTTTCGTATGCCTTGGGCTACTTCATTATGAAAAATAAATGTATCGATAGGCTTACCGTGATGTACATCAACAAGTTCGTAAAGTGGCTCATTGAGTATTTCAAGGTATTGTGGACGTACTGGGCCTTTCTTCGGTCCTTGGTTGTCTTTTCGATAAAATTCATTTACAAAATTTCCCATGTATTGACCCACAGCATCGGTATTAGCAAAGCTCCATTCGTCTTTTCCTTTGTGATTACCAATCCAAAACTGATTAATTTGTCCCCCTATCACTAAATGGGCTCTGTTGTCGTATTTATGAAGCTTCGACAGCGTTTTACCATAATAATCTTCGCGAACTGTTTTACCATAGGCGGCAATACTATTTGGGTTTGCGTAGCCCAGGTTATTTGGGTCTTGCTCAACTTGAGTGGCGTAATAGGGCATTGAACCGTTATCACGACCCAAATACACGTCAAGGTCGTTAAGTAAGTAGTCTAGCTTGTCTTCTTCCCCCTTCCAATCGGTTGTAGTGAGCATTGAATGCATAACAATGTATTTGCTTCTATCAAAGGTTGATAGACCGTCAACACTGCGTTTTACATTTAAATTTACGAATACTTCTGACTGCGCCATTAAATTAAATGATGCAGTGCATGCAAGTGCCATTAAAAGTGAGCTGATAACTTTCATGAGCTATCTCCCTATTTGAATTGTGTGTGAGTTTTGCTCTGTAATTGATCAAAAAAGAGCATCGTTTTAGCTACATGTTTGTGCCAATACTCCCAGCAATGAGTACCTGCAAAAATATTGAACGTGTGAGGAATATTTTCATCAGCTAGCTTTTGAGCTAATGCAGAATTAGCACTAAAAAGTACATCGTCTTTGCCGCAATCAAATCTAAGCGGCGGTAGTGTTTTTTTATTAGCACTAAGTGTTTTAAACACATCACCGCCGTACTTGTCACTGGTCTGGTTTAGGGGCGTTAGAGTGAGTTCATCAACAAAATGAGTAAAGTCGTCAAGCTTGGTAATTGATGAGTGCGCTGATATACCGCTAAAAATAGTTGAATGTTTTGCGCCTAAACACAAAGCGCCATAGCCGCCCATTGAAAGCCCCGTAATATAAATATTTGATGAGTTTGAGCACATTGGTTGAGTTTGAATAACCGCGCTAATCACATCATCAGCAATCCATGCTTCATAATCTGCATTTTTAAGTGGCAAATACCCGCTGCCCTCGGCGTGCGCGCCATCTGACGGCATCACTAATACAAATTCGTTTAGCCCACTGCTACGAAGCTGCTGATACACTTTATGTACACCACCTAATTGGCTCCATACCCAATGACTCCCATAAACGCCATGCAGTAATATAATAATAGGCACATTGTTATTATTACTGGCTTCTCGATAAACACTTATATCTCCGCGCCCTTTTAAATGACTGCTATAAGCCGTTATTGTTACAAAGTTATCCGCGGTGTAATTGTTATTTGAGACTTCTAAACGATGAATAGTCATTTTCACTCCTTTAATCGTCAAACACGATGACACCTTTAGCGATACGCCCTGCAAGCATGTCATCAAAGCCTGTTTGTAAATCATCGAGTGAATAAGTTTTTGTTACTAGTTCATCAAGCTTGAGTTTTTTTGCGTCATAAAGATCTAATATTTGAGCAAAGTCGCGCTTAGGATTACATTGTCCGTAAAGCGGGTTTATATAAATTTTATCCCATTCAAATAGCTCACAATCAAAATCTATTTTTTGTTCAATACCACTAACTTGTACAGCAACACCTGCACTACGTATAAGTGCTAGAGGTGCAGAACCAAGTGCAGGCACCGCAGTACATTCAAAAGCGTAATCAGCTCCTCGGCCATTCGTTAACCCTTTCACTTCATTTACCATATGCTCTAAATCAGGGTCATTAGTTTTAGCAAGTACAGTATGAGTTGCTCCAAACTCCTTGGCTTGTAGCAATCTCTCAGCAGATAGGTCAATTGCTATAATTTTTGCTGCGCCCGATATAGCAGCACCCTGTATTGCATTTAAACCTACCCCACCACAGCCAAGTACTGCTACAGATGAGCCTGCTTTTACTTTAGCTGCGTTTACTGCTGAGCCGTAACCTGTCATTACCCCACAGCCAACAATACTGGCACTAGGGAACGGAATATCGCTATTAATTTTTATTACCGCCGCCGCTTTTACAACCGTATACTCGCTCATTGTGCCTAAATGAAATGAGCGTTCTAGAGTTTCGCCATCGTGATCGCACGCTTGTTTATTAGCATGTCCGCATAATCCGTTACCGGTTACAGGGCTATTTACTTCACATATATGTAAGTTACCTTCTTGACACTGAAAACACTCACCGCAGGGAATAGCCCAATTTAATATCACTTTATCGCCAACAGAAAACTCTGTAACGCCCTCTCCTAGCTCAACAATATTGCCTGCGCCTTCGTGACCTATAATAAATTTTTTGTTCCACGTTTTGATTGAGTCCCAATCTGTGTGGCAAATGCCTGACGCTTTTATTTTAATTTTTACTTCGCCAGCGCTTGGTTTTCCAACATTTACTGTATCGAAGAAAAACCCACCATTACCATCTGCAATTGCAGCTTTTGCCTTGTCCATGTAGACTCCTAAGTCTCTAAAAATAAGTATAATGTTATGAAGCAACCGACAATTTACTGCGAACCGTTTTGTATTAAAGACGGCTACGATTTCGAAATTCATCATGTTAGTTATCTTCAACACGATAGCTACTCATGTTTTATGCACTTTCATCAGGTGCACGAATTTATATTTTTTGAACACATTGACGGCACTTATTTTTACCATCAAGGTGAATCGGCTCTTTCTGATTTTGAGGTAGTTTTTACACCCGCCATGGAAACCCACGACTTTGCTTTAAATCCGCGCCCTAAATCTTGGTATATTGTGCAATTCATGCCTGAACGTCTTAACAACCCGGCCTTACAAGAATTTATAGAATTACTAAAAACAGGTTTGCATTTAAGCTTTAGCCCTGAAATACAAAAAAAAATTCATACGTTGCTCGCTTGGATGCTTAGCGAATTTAACGAAAACCCCAAAAGTAAAACTTGTGCTCAATTATTTAATTGCTTAATTACTATGGTCTGCGAATACGGTAAAAGCAGTTTAACCAAGCAGCAAACGCCATTAATTAGCTCGATAAGCTTTAAAAAGCTTACGCCGGTAATTAACGAGCTTAAAAAAAATAACGGCTTAAACCTTTCACTTGAGCAAGCCGCGACCCTTTGTCATTTATCACCTTCGTATTTTTCTCGCGTATTTAAAAAGCACTTTAGAGTGCCGTACTCCGACTACCTTATTCAGCACAAGTTATATAGCGCTGCCCGCTTACTTGGGCAAAGTGATGTTTCGGTGACTGATATAGCTTACGATTTAAGCTTTTCTAGCCCCTCGTATTTTATTAAGCAGTTTAAAAATCACTTTAAAGTAACTCCGCATCAGTATCGACAGCAGTTACGTCTCAAATAAATGAGGTTTTGCAAGCGATATCGTTAAGTCGCTCAATATTTTTTTGTTTACTTTTAAACTCTGCTTAATAGCTTGTGTGCCCAGTACATAGGCCTTTGCATGATTAACCGCTTCTACACAAAGTAGTGAATCATTATTAAAATACCAAAGAGAAAATTGATCGTTCGCTTCTTGGCGCTTAATGATTTCGTTATAGCCTTCAGACAAGCCTACAATTTGCAATTTACATTCGTATTGATCTGACCAAAACCATGGCAGAGCTGAGGTCGAAGGAATACTTTTAGCTAAAAACTTCGCGGCAGCTTTACCTTGATCAACTGCATTTTGTACCGACTCTAACCTGATCCAACGGTTATAGATGTTATTAAAATGAGTGGTGCAATCACCAATTGAGTAAATATCAGGGTGTGAAGTTTGACATACGTCATTTACTTTTATGCCTTGCTCAACAACCAGCTCAGCTTCTATTGCTAATTGTGTATTTAGCCTTACACCGACGCCCACTAAAATAAAATCGGCGGGATACTCACTCCCATCGCTGCATTGCACATAATGTTTATTGTTAATGTGCTTAATTTTTACGACATCTTTTGCTGTTTGTAGATCCACCCCTTTGGCTTTGTGTAAATCAGCTAAAAAGTCCGACATAGCAGATGATGTAACACGCGAGAGTATTTTTTCGTGTTTTTCGATTACCGTTACTTTAGCGCCAAGTGCTATAAAGGATGATGCCGATTCAAGGCCAATGTAACCACCACCTATGATGACAACATCTTTATCAACACTTGAATTCAATGCTGTTTTGATCGCAACTGCGTCTGCGTGTGTTCGCATCGCAAAATAGTGAGGGTTGCCATATTCGTCAACAGTTTCACTAAGGCCTTTAATGGGGGGTATAAAGGGCGAGCAGCCAGTCGCGATCACTAATTTATCAAAATCTAGTTGTTTATTATTTTTAAGAGTCACTGTTTTGTTTTGCTTGTCAATTGCAGTAACACGTTCACCTAAACATAAATCTATATGGTTATCGGTATAGGTTTTTAGTACTTTTAAAGGCGTTGATTTTACCTCTAACGATTGCAGCGTTTTTTTAGAAAGCGGCGGCCTGTGATAAGGCAACTCTAAATCACTATCAAGTAATGTTATTTTACCTAGCCAACCTTGCTGGCGTAAGTTAAATGCAAAATTAACCCCACCATGGCTGGCACCAATAATTACAACACTTTGCTGCAGCCTGTTTGATTCTAATTGTGTGTTTTGCATAATGATGCCTATTTTATTAGTTAGCGACTACAAAGGTCATGCCATCAATAGCCTCAGTAACCTCAATTTGACAGCATAAACGGCTATACTGTGTAACGTTGTCGTCAAGCTCTAACATGTCGCTTTCTATTTCCTCTGGTTGACCTATTTTTTCAAAATCATTTGGAGCTACATAAATATGACATGTTGCGCATGAGCAAACACCGCCGCAGTCGCCATCAATACCGCTAACACCATTAGCGGTTGCAAGCTCCATTAATGAACCACTATCGCCTTCAACTTCCACTGCGCCATTTGTTTTAGTCATAAAAATTACTTTTGCCATCGTATTAATCCTCTTTTTACTTTTTGAATACTTGCTACGGTACTTATTACGTTGTTGAATTATTTTGAAATTTTTATTTTGATTTAAAGCTCACTTGTAAACTGTTAAATCCTACTTTTCGTGAAAAGCCGCCTAGTTTTTCAATGTTTTCATCTGCTTTTATGGCTTCTATTTGAGCCACTCTATTAGCAATCGACTGCACAAGCTGACGCAAAATTTGACGAGCATGCGTTGCCCCTAAACAATTGTGATGACTAAAGCCAAAACTGATATGTGGATTAACTTTTCGGTCAAAGTCGACCTTATTTGGATTTTTAAATACATTTTCGTCACGATTAGCCGATGCCCAGCAAAGTGATATACGTGTATCTTCTTTTATTGCGTGTTCACATACAGTCGTGTCTTGAGTGGCAACGCGGCCCATTTGTGTCAGCGGAGCAAAATAGCGAATGAGCTCTTCGACAGCGCGGTTAAGTATGTCGGGCTCGTTATTAATGCGCTTTAAATCACTGATATTTTCACTAAAGTAAGCAATTGAATTAGTAATTGCGTTTATTACAGTGTCTCGCCCACCAGCAAAGGTGAGGATCATCACGCCTTTTACTTCTTCTTTACTCAGCTTTTTACCATTCACTTGTGAATTTAAAAGCACGGAATATAAATCATCACCAGGGTTTAAAATGGCGATTTCGATTTGCTCATCGATGTAGTCATATAAAATATTTGCTTTGTCGCCATCAAGTTCGCTATCTTCACTTCTAAATACATGAGTTCCCCAATCAATCCATGTTTGCGCTTTATCCATTGAGGTATTAAGTAATAGCGTTAACGCTTTAGATTGAAGTGGTAATGCAAATTGTGACACCACATCAAACGACTCAGCTTTAAAAGCGTTATCAATAGTTTCATCAATAATGTTTTGTAGGTGAGTTTGATAGCATTCATCTAATGGTCGTTTAAACCATGGATTTAATAGTTCACGAAAACCGCCGTGCTCAGGCGGGTCTACTTCAAATGGGATTTGACGTGTTTCACGTATTGCTACTTCTGATGGAATGACAATACGCCCTGGTTTAGCCCCTGATTGGAAAACAGCACAATTATGCGCCGCTTTACGTACATCTTTTAGACCTAATATCATATTGACGGGATCGTTTTGATCGTCCATTTGCCCCATACCTGTTGCTGAACGTTGCTGTGAAAATGCATCGGGGAAGTCGCTAATACCAGTTACTTTTGATGTCATAGTAAAACCTAATTTCTTTTATTAATTTATTTTGATATACCATGTTAATCACAATTTTATGATGTAAATACACGCATTTTGCTTAAAAATAGTAATTTAATGCTCTTTATTGCTGTTTTTAAAATATAAAAAAGCCAGCAATTTAAGCTGGCTTTGGCGGGGTTGTGAGAGCCCCTAACTAATTAATTTAAAGCATTGAAATAAAACTATTCTCGGCGTTAATTACAACCATAGGATTTACAGCAGACTTAGCAATTTTGGTTTGTGTAAAATAATCAATAGTTGCAATACTAATCACAATTTAACTTTATAAAAGCGTCCACAAAATCAGTACTCATAAATTTAATCTTATGACAAAGAGGTAATTATTCATTCCTTGATAAATAATCTCTACGCTGAATTTGTGGACACACAACAACTCTTTTCTTTTGTTACTAATTTTTGTAATTACGACTGTATAATTAAATGCTGTTTCACTAGTTGAGGGTCAAATTCTACACCCGTACCTATTATATCTGGAGCGCATGCTTGGCCATTTTTAAGCCTTAAAGGACGTGTTGTATATTCATCTATAGGGAATGAATGGACTTCTAAAAAGCCAGCATGAGGCTGAGATGCCAACAGTGAGACATGTAACTCGTGCATGCCATGGCTACAAATTGGCAAGTTGTGTGTATATGCCATACTTGCCACGTGTAACCACCCTGTAATACCGCCAATGTTTGACGCATCAGGCTGTAAAAAGCCTAACTTAGCTTGCTCAATCGCATAACCAAATTCGTGCAATGTATGCAAATTTTCACCCATTGCAAGCGGTATTGAAGTCGCTTGTGCTATGCGAGCAAAGCCTTTGTAATCATCAGGTAAAGTCGGTTCTTCAAACCAGGTTATGTCGTATTTTTCAATTGATTTAGCAAAACGAATAGCTTGCTCAACAGTCATTGAATAATTGGCATCTACCATAAGTGTTTTATCTTTACCTATTAGCTCTCTTACTGCGGCTACACGTTCTATATCTTCTTTAAAGTTGGGCTTACCGACTTTAATTTTTACTGCATTAAACCCACGATTTAAATAACCATCTATATTACTAAGCAGTTTTTCTTTACTAAAATTTAAATCTATTCCGCCTGCATAGCATTTTGTTTGGTCACTGCTACCACCCGCAACCTGCCATAATGGCGCATTTAAGCGCTTACACTTAATATCCCACAGCGCTATATCAACTGCTGAAATCGCAAAGCTAAGTAGTCCACCTCGGCCAACATAATGAAGATCCCACTGCAATTTGTCCCAAATTGCCATGATAGACATAGAATTTTGTCCAATTAATCCGGGCTTTATTTCATCGTTAAGGAGTGAATAAATTGCGCGACCACCTTTGCCGCCAGTGTAGGTATATCCCATCCCTTCATACCCGTCGTGAGTCATAATATGCAACGCAATAACTTCAAAGTGAGTGTGATCGCCATGCTTTGCATCACTTAACACTTCTGCTAGCGGAATTTGGTAATACTCGACTTTTACACTTTTGATTGTTTGTGATGATACTTTCATTAAGCCACCGAATTAGTTTACATGACACTGTTCATTGTTAACAATTTACAACAGGTATTTGTTGTTGTAAAGGTTATCTGTTTAATTAAGCGAAATTATCCGAGGGTCTGTTGATCTTTGAGAATTAAAATTTGTTCAAACTAGAGGCTATTTAATCGCAGCGTGAGATTTGTAAACTAGTGGTCTAAGTAAAAACAGAGCAAAGCTTCCGCGTCCTGCTCACGCCCTTTACCTTCATTCATGTAGGCAACAAAGAGTAAATAGCCCCTATTAAGCGTGCTTATAGGGGCTTTAATTTAACAATAGAATAACAAGACTATTTTATTTTAAATCAAGTGCCAATAGCTGTGTATGCGCTGTTATATAAACGCGGTTCTGTGATTGGTTAAACGTTAAATTAGCACTAATATTTCGCATTTCAATTTGAGCTAGTAGCTCAGCATTTTTATTAAATAACCATAACCCATTGGGACCTGTAGCAAATATAATCCCACTTTTATGTACCTTTAAACCATCTGGTAAGCCTTGGTCATGCTTAATTACTGGTGGTAATTCATAAAATATAGATTTACTTACCACTGCACCCCTGTCATTTAAATCATACTGATACCATGCAGGTTTATTAGCATTAGATGCCGCCACATATAACGTTTTATTATCAGCTGATAATGCGACCCCATTAGGGTAAATAAGATCACGATCCAATAAGGTGAGTTCCCCTGTATTTTTAAGTGAATATACCCCCTGAAACTTAAGCTCTTTGCCTTCATCATCTAATTGATTAGGTAAACCATAGGGTGGATCACTAAAATAAAGCATGCCTTGGTCGTTAAAAACGCCATCGTTTGGGCTGTTAAACTTTTGTCCATTATAATGACTTACAATTTGTAGGTATTGTGATTTAGGCGTGCTTAATGGCGTCTTCATTTTTGATATAACACGTGAGCGCGATTGCAAAAGCACAAGCTCATTTTGTTTATTTACAATTAAACCATTTGAATAGCCACTATGCGCTAAGTACAAACTTGCACCTTTATCGGGTGTATATTTATAAACCTGATGATTAGGTATATCAGAATATAATAAATATCCTCCTTGATTAACCCAAACCGGCCCCTCTAGCCAGTCATAACCCGAAGCGAGGGTTTTTACAGGGTTATTTAAGTCAAGCACCTCAAGTGCTTGCTCATGATATATTTTATAGGGGCCTTGCTGAAGTAGCTGTGTATTAGCTTCCTTAGCAACTGTATTATCAGATACGCCTAAACAGAAAACACACACAGCGCTTAGTATATATTTAATTTTTTGCATTATTATACCTGCGTTCATATAAAGATTTATTCACGCTTTTAGCTGCATCAACAAGCGGTTTGTAAGGAATGTCAGTTACATTTACAAAGCCTACATTGTAGTTTTCACCATCGTATGCTCGCCCAGTTAGTGGAGAGTCTATGTATTGAAACCAATGTGCACCAACAAAATATGGGTTATCTATAACGCTATTCATATATTTTTTGTATTTAGTACCACGCTCTTGCTGAGATTGAGTGTGTATAAGGCCTGGGTTTAATAGCCCAGAATCAAGCGACCCATTATGAAATTCACCTATTATGCTTGGCATGTCTATATCAGGTAAAAATGCCCAAAAATCTTCATTTAACCCCTCTCGGTAATAGTTGTAGCTCATCACATCTACATGCGCGGCAGCGGCGGCTCTTATTTCAGGCGTCATACCCCAGTCAGCAAAACGTGCTCCCATATTCAGCTGGTTGGGAAGATGTTTAGCTATAGCAGCGTCAACCACTGCAAAATACTGATTAGCATAATGAAACAACATCGCTGATAAATCGATATTAGTTTGCTCGTTAAACTGCGTAAGTGTAACGCCTGCAGCAAACTCATCCCATGAGGCAATACGTGTATTCCATGCTTTATTAAGCTTGCTAATTTGGCTGTATTTATTGTTCATCAAGGTTACAAATTGCGCTTTTGTCGGGCTATTTTGAGCATTATTTTTAAGTGTATTAATTGCAATGCCGTAACGCGCAGCGTCAGAATTCATCATCCCCCAGCTTTTTTCATTATCAATAAATACACCAACACACCAAGGACTGTTTTTAACTTGCTGGGCTACTTTTGCAAGCGTTACATCTGCGCGCTCAACGAATAATGGATCAAATGGGTCAGGTAATGGACTCCAGTAGTCGTTACCACTGCTTACCGTTTTGAAATTACCAATGATCCACGCGTTAGCAAAGTAAGGTAATTGGTTAGTATGGTAATAGTCTTCCTCTATCCAATTACCAAAAGAAGTAAAGCCCCATGAAAGCATGCGTTTTACAGTGGTGTTTTGCCACTGTTTCATTAAGTCATTGTTGTTATGGGTTTGATACTTTCGCTCTAAATTAGCGCGATAAAAACTAAACGTTTCACCTTTTTTAATTGCACCACTGTGAACTTCGCGTCTGTAGCCGTAGTTATCAGCAAAAGGATTGCTTTGTTCTGGTAGCCAATTAAACATATCAGATCTTAGTGTTGAGCTTTTATAACGTGTTGACCACGCAGTTTTTGGAGCTGGATTTAATCCTAATGAATCCTCTGGTGTTAGATCATTAGCTTCACGCTGCTTAATATAGCTTTGGTCAAAATCGTAACCGGTAATGGTTGATGTATTTGCCATACGAACGTTATCAATACCGGTTGAAAAAAACAGATAGCCTTGTGGGTCTACTAAACTCCATTTGCCTTTGTATTTTTCGGTTCTAAAATATCCCGTTGCTTCTAATCGTGGGCCGTTTTTCCAGCCACTAAATTTAGAACGTCCTTTAATTGGTGAGTTTTGTAACTCACCTTGCTCTTTTAGAGAAATAACTTGTAACTGCTCAGATGAAGATATTTTATTGGTGAAGTTTAGTTTTGCATTTTGACCAAATTTATCAACTAACCCTTTTAGATAGTTAGTATCAAAATTAGTTGGCTTTATAAGGCGCAAGTTATCTATTAAAATACGTTTATCTTCAAGTAGCCCTTTTACTCCAAATGATATTTTTACAATGCTGCTAACATCGATATTTTTTTGTCCGCCTCTATAGATTATTGGCGTATAACTGCTTTTCCAACTTGGTGGGTTTGAGCGAATACCTGAATTAACATTTAAATTTTCGCCTTTTAATTCTATGTAATACGTATTTTGAGACTTTGCTGGCACAACAACACTTCGAGTTTGAAATTCACCCGACTTATCTGCTGTTTTTATGTATAAGTGTGTAGACACCTCATCAGGGTTTTGAATATCTAATGCAAGCGCAAAATTTCCAATAGCTTGCCAATCCCAGCCTTTTGGGTTTATAAATTCAAAGTCACTTTCTACATTAGATTTAGATTTTAATGTCACCGCTAATTTATGGTTTCCTCCTTCTTTTATTAATGCACTAAAGCCATTAATTGTATTTATATACTGACTGTAATTGTTATGTTCAAAATCAAAAATTATATGTTCTTTTTTTAATGGACTAACTGCTTTAGTTGAATCTTGATTCGACGTTTTCGCATTATTACACCCTGCAAGTACTGTTAAGCAAAACAAAGCGGATGATAATTTTACACTATAAGGATTGAAAATCATGTTGACCTACTATTGTGCGTATTAAATTGTGTACTTTTAAGCATTTGTTGTTAGCAAAAAAGCGCTCAAACAGAAAAGATAATTACACACAGAATATAATAAAACAATTAACTGTTAACAATAATGCGTACATTTATAAAAGACACACAATAGTAGAAGGTACTTAAATACATATAATTGAGTGTATTAAATTAATTTTCATCTAAGGCTAGTTGCTTTTCTGGGTCGAAATTCGTTAAATCTAGGGGTGATTCAATCGGTGCGTGAGGTTTGCACCTCGTGGGCTCAGTAACTGCTCCTGTGTTACCCTACTGGCATACATTCATGTAAGAATAAGAAAACAGCGCAAAACTTCCGCGTCCTACTCACGCCCCTTACCAACATCAATGTAGGCAACGAAGCGTTAATCATCCCTAGAAAGAACCCTTTAGGCAGCGCATGTTTAGTATTTATGCTGCGTTATCGTCTATTTATAGGAACAACCACACTACATAGGCTCCGCCTTGCCTGAAAAACAAACATACTGCTTTAAATTCAACTATAAAATTTCAATACGCTCTAATATTTAGTAATTATTTTAAGCGGGAGTAAAATAGTTCTTCATAGCTAAATAGAGTCAATATTTTATAAATTTTATGATAAATAATACAGCTTATCGGTATTTTTGTTGATTTAAACGCAAACAGCAGTGCTATAGTATAACATTGTTGATTCGTCAATTTTACGGTGTTATATTATATCACAACATAGTAACCGCGAACCAATATATCCATGACAAAGTTAACATTAATCTCCTCTGCTATTTTTTCTGTTTTATGTTCTCAATCAGCTTTGGCTGCCACTGTTACTGGCAAAGTAATGGATGACAAAAATCAACCAATTAAAAATGCCTCAATTCATGTACATGGCAAAAACCAAAGCGTTAAAAGTAACGATTTAGGCGAATTTGCTATAGAAATCGATGCAAATAGCCAATTACATATTAGTAAAGACAACTACGTAGACTCTCGTATTGCTGTTAGCGAATCTTCAAACAATCTGTCTGTATCACTTAAACCAACATCGGTTGAGACAGTGGTTGTTTATGCCTCTGCACTTCATAAAAATAGCCTCGAGATGATATCGCCAGTAAGCGTACTCTCAGGTGATGAATTAAGAAATAAATCAAAACCAACTCTTGGTGAAACTCTAAAAGGTTTACCAGGCGTAAATGCAAGTTACTTTGGCCCTGTATCATCAAGCCCAATTATTCGTGGTTTAGATGGCCCTCGCGTTAAAATTACGCAAAACGGTTTAGATGCTAGCGATGCTTCACGCATTGGCCCTGATCATGCAACATCAAGCGACAGCTTAGCAGCTGAACAAATCGAAGTTCTTCGCGG
The DNA here is from genome assembly GCF_005886985.1 of Pseudoalteromonas sp. S3178. NCBI lineage: Bacteria > Pseudomonadati > Pseudomonadota > Gammaproteobacteria > Alteromonadales > Pseudoalteromonadaceae > Pseudoalteromonas > Pseudoalteromonas sp. S3178. The sequence goes on from NZ_PNCW01000065.1 coordinate 16,122, forward strand.
TCCAAGCACCCTACTTTATGGCTCTGGCGCTATTGGTGGTGTAGTAAATGTGGTTGATAACCGTATTCCTACTAGCAATATTGACGATTTAACAGGCGCGGCCGAATATAGCCACGACACTGTATCTAACGCAAACACAGTTGCTGCAAAGCTTGAAACTGGTAATGACGGCTTTAACTTCCATTTTGATGGTACAAAACGCAGCGGCGACGATTACCAAACACCAAATTTTACTATCACCGATGATGATGGCGATGTTGAAAAAGAAGCTTCAGTAGAGAACACCTTTATTGATAGCGAAACGCTTAACTTTGGTACTAGCTATGTTGGAGAGCACCTAACGGTTGGTTTTTCTTACGGTAGCATTGATACCGATTACGGTATTCCGGGACATGAGCACCACCACGAACATGATCACGAAGGCGAAACTGAAGAAGAACACGAAGAGCATGAAGATGAAGAGGCAGAAGAAGCCGTTTATGCACATTTAGAACAAGACCGTTGGCAGGGTTTGATAAGCTATGCACTGCATAACAATTGGATTGAAACCATCAACCTACGTGTTGGCTATACCGATTACTCGCATAGCGAAATTGAAGACGGTGAAATTGGTACAACTTTTAAAAATGAAACCACTGAAACGCGATTAAATGTTGAACACAAACTAGGCCAGTGGCACGGTATGATTGGCTATCACTATAGCGAGTCTGACTACGACGCTATTGGTGAAGAAGCATTTACACCTGCAAGTGTGACGACTACTCATGCTTTATATTTACTTGAAGAGCGTGAATTTGGTAATGTAACTATTGAGCTTGGTGCCCGTGTTGAAGAGTATAAGATAAAAAGCAACATTACTGAGTCTGAGCACGACCACGATCATGATAAAGAAGAGGAAGAGCATGACGAAGAAGAAAGCATTGCTTATAGCAAACGCTTTACAAACGTAAGTGCATCTGCCGGTGCTATTTGGCAATACACGCCAGGACAAAGCGTAGCACTGAGCTTATCTCACTCTGAACGAGCGCCGCTTTCAGCTGAGCTTTTATCTAATGGTTTACACATTGCTACAGGTACCTATGAGCTTGGCTTAGGCTACCAAATAGAAGACAACGAAGCCCACTTTGAACCAGAAGACATCGAACAAGAAAAATCAACAAACCTTGATTTAAGCTTTAGACGTTTTAACGGTAATTTTGGCTATACAGTTAACTTTTTCTATAACGATATTGAAAACTTTTATTTCCAAGAAAATACTGGTTTAGTTTACGATGAAGAAGATGGATTAGAGTCAGCGATTGGCGCACATGACGATGCTGTCGCGGTTTACCAATTCACAAGTAAAGACGCAGAACTTTATGGTATTGAATTTGACGCTCATTACCAACTAACATCTAGTGCTATGGTTAAAGTGTTTGGTGATTCAACTCGTGCAAAGCTAAAAGACGATGAAGGTAACCTACCACGTATTCCAGCTAATAAATTAGGCTCTGAATTACAATATGATTTAGGCGATTTACAGCTAACACTTACTGGTACTCATTACTTTGATCAAAATGATGTAACCGCATTTGAAACAAAAACCGATGGCTATACGTTATTTGATGCCCAAGCTAATTACCAACTAGGTTTAGGTACGGTAGATGCGCAGCTTTATATAAATGTAGATAACATTACAGACGAATTAGGTTTTGTGCATAGCTCATTTATTAAAGATAAAGCACCATTACCAGGTAGAAACTTCCGCTTTGGTGTTCGCGGCTACTTTTAATAACTAACAAGCTCTTTAGTTTATATTTTTAAAAACCGCATTTTATTAATGCGATTTTTTATTTTTAGAATAGATAAAGCTCATAAATTATAGGCACAAAAAAGCCGTGTTCAATTTGAACACGGCTTTTTAAATTCTTAATTAATAATTAAGAAAGGATTTCGTGTAGCTCAACGTCAAATACAAGCGTTGAGAAAGGTGCAATTGCAGCACCTGCGCCACGTTCACCATAAGCAAGCTCATGAGGAACGTAGATGCGCCATTTAGTACCTACAGGCATCATTTGTAATGCTTCAGTCCAGCCTTTGATTACGCCACCAACTGGAAACTCAGCAGGTTGACCGCGCTCGTAAGAGCTATCAAAAACAGTACCGTTAATTAATGTTCCGTGGTAATCAACACGTACTGTAGACTCAGCAGTAGGCTTTTCGCCTTCGCCAGTTGCTAGTACTTCATATTGAAGACCAGACTCAGTAACAGTGATTTCAGGACGTTTTGCGTTTTCTTCTAAGAAAGCAATACCTTCTGCAGAAAGTACTTTAGATTCTTCTTCACGACGAGCTTGGATCTCTTCGTTGATTTTTTCGAATGCAGCTTGGATCTCAGGGATCTCAACTTGAAAAGCGCTACCAGCGTACGCATCTTTCATGCCTTCAAACACTGAATTTAGGTTTAAGCCTTCAAAAGGATTAGACTTAAGTTGCTCACCCATTTGTAAGCCAATACCGTAACTTGCTTTTTCAGCATCTGTAGTAAAATTATCTGACATAATGTGTATTTCACGTTTTGTTAGTTAAAAGACGCGTACATGCTAACACAAAATAAAAGCCGTTTGGGGCTAGTTTTTGCTGAGTTTTACCTTAATTAGGCCAACAATATAACTACAAAGCGGCAAACTGAATAAAATTCCAACAAGTAAAGGGGTTGCTAGTAATCCTGAACCACCAAAGAGTATAAATGGTACTGCAATTAGCCCTACAAAACCGATAAATGCAGCTGCAATTACAGGCCAAACCGTATCATATTTTGTAATTAAGTGAGCAGTTAAAATATTAAAACCAAATCCATAAATAAGTGCAGTTGCCATTGGGTAGTCTGGTTGCGCATCTAGGGCCATTTTAACTAATAAGTTAACAGCACTTTGATAACAATAACCAAACACAGTCCATAATAAAATATGCTTAATTAATCGCTGTGAGGTTGATAGATTTGTTGTGTTTTTCATTTATTAAACTCCACATAGCAAAAAACCGCCCATAAGGCGGTTTTTTAAATAATGGTGGAGAGATAGGGATTTGAACCCTAGATGGGCTATAAACCCATGCCGGTTTTCAAGACCGGTGCATTCGACCACTCTGCCATCTCTCCGTACGGCGCGCATGATATGGCTAAACGCATTATTTGTAAAGAGCTAAATATAAATTTATATAAAATATTAATTTATTGATGAAAATACACTCACCCTGCTCTTTTAATAACTCATATTTATAAAAATCAGTTAATGGATTAACAAATGTTAGTAGTATTGTTTTGGTCTGCGTGCAATCCATGAACATATTAAACATGCTAATAAGCTCAATGCAGTAAAGGTGACGCTTTGAAAAATCAAATCAAAACGATTTAAATCATCACTGGGGACAACAACAAACATAAAGGCAGGTAAAATGCTTAGCAATAATACATAACAGCACACTTTAAAAGCGCGACCAAAGTCGAATCGTTTAGTTTGCTGCATCCACACTGTGAGTAGTGCCAGCATTCCCATCGCTGAGATAACCATAAAATGGGATGCATTTGTACTCATTGCCACATATAAAGTAACAAAGGCACCAATAATTCCCCAAATTGACCACGCTAGCCAGTTTTCTTTTTCACGTAAAAATAAATTTCCCATAGTTTTCGTCTTCTTTATCGTTATTTTTATTAAGACTTTCCATAATGTATCAAAAAACAACCGATTAAAAAACAAACTGAAGAAGAATTAGTAAATTTGATGCTTCCGAGCGCTTCTCACAGCCAAGCCATTAACCTATTTATACTACTATTTGTAACCTTAATGAAATATGACTATGCAAATTGCAAAAAGTTCATACTATTTCACAAAAAGGTAAAATAATTTTCAGGCTTATGTCGCGCAGACTTTTTGCAATCAACCTCTGGGGTACCTAAGTAAAGGTATCCAACAATTTCGTCTTGTTCATTGAGTTTTAGCGCTTGTTTAACACCTTGGCTTTGAGCAAAATAACCTGTTCGCCATACGCCCCCTAAACCTTGTGCAAACGCGGCTTGCTGCATTGCAAGCACACTACACCCTGCGCTTTGCACCTGCTCAATACGCGGCACCTTTGGATGCTCTTCGTATTTAGCAATAGCAATTACAATCATTGGTGCTCGAAGGGGAAGCTCTTTAGCTCGATTAATTACTTTTTCTGGTTGTTGCTCGGCTAGAGCACATTGATGATATATTTCACCTAATTTTTCTCGTGCGGCGCCTTGTACAATTATAAACTGCCACGGTGCAATACAGCCATGATCAGGTACACGCAATGCTGCTTGTTTTATTATGTCGAGTTGCTCAGGTGATGGGCCAGGCTCAGTAAGTTTAGAATCAGATTGGCGAGTAAGTAAAAGCTCGATAGCATTCATAATAATGTCTCAAAATTCAAAACACTAGAATAGCATTTAAAACCTTAATATTACCAATCTGCTTACATTCTCCCTCGTATTAGGCTGCTTTTTTAAATACGTTTAATAAAGCTAGAGATAATTTAACCTATAAAATTGTTTAGCAGGTAAAAATAAAATGGACATAAATAGTAAGAGTATAAAACACAAGCGGTAGTACAAAATATATTTGTACAACCGCTTTACTATTTTGCACCGCACTACTCTTTAAAGGCTGATCGCTTTAACCAATAATCAACACTTACGAAGCGCCCTCCACCTACAAAAAATAAGCTTAGCAGCATTGCAAAATATATGGCCGAAAACTCTATGCCATTGTTTAAAATTGAAGGTTTGCCTTTTTCATATAAATAATCAGGAAAACCATGTTCATCAACTAACCCGCGAATTTTGCCTATGCGGTCTTGTACTTCAAGTGAATTTTCGAGGCTTTCTTTTGCTCCAGGGATAGATAACCAATCAAGTACTTGTGCTGCACTCGTCTCGGGGTTAGTAGGTGCAATGGCAAACCAACCATTATGCCAATGTACTGATGTTGCAGCTACAACCATTGTAAACATAAGCGGGATACTGACTAAGCGAGTTAACAGGCCAAATAATAAAAACCAACCACCTAAAAACTCACTCCACCCTGCTAAAAAAGCCAGTAAATCAGGAAATGGTAAACCTAATCCCCATTCACTATTTCCAAACCATTGCACAACATCAGGTGACGCTAATAAATTATTAAAAAAACCTTGGGTATCGCCACTTATAGCAAGCTTGTTGTAACCTGCGATGATCATAACCGGGGCCAAAATAAGGCGAAAAAGTAAAGCCGGTAAACCATCTAAAAACGATAATTTACCTATTGCTGATTCATAAAGGTGGGTTAGTTTTTTCATGCGTATCCTGTGTGTTCAATGTTTATTAAGTTATAGACTATAAACAACAAAGACCGCATGAATTAAAAAACTATTTCATTTTATTTACAAATATTAAATACTTCTCGCTATTTGTAATGCTTCAAAAATAGCACGTTTAGCATCAATAGCAGCAGCGAGTTTAGCACCACCAATAACATGTACTTTAGCGTTTTCGCCATGCTCTTTTAGCACTTCATCATTAGAAACTTGGCCAATACACGCAATAACCGTGTCAACAGGAAGTACTTGTGTTTCACCTGCTACCGTAATAGTTAAACCGTTATTGTCAAAGCTTTGATACTGACAGTCAGCAATTTGTTTAACACCATGCTGCTTCGCTACTTGGCGGTGTATCCAACCTGTCGTTTTACCAAGTTCACTACCAAAGCGACCTGCACTTCTTTTAAGCATAAATAACTGGCGGTCATCTTTATGCGGTTGTGGCTCACACTCAATACCCCATTGTGATTTAAAGTCGCTAATAGTTTGTGACTTATGTTCGCTTAAAAATGCCACCATATCAAAGCCGATACCGCCAGCTCCTAGAATAGCAATTGATTTACCTAGCTCTACTTCACCACGTATAACTTCATCATAAGCAAATACTCGTTTTCCATCACTACAATTAATGGATGCTTCACGAGGGCGTACACCCGTTGCAAACACAATATCATCGTAGTTGTTTAGCATTGAGTCGTCATACGCTTTACCTAGTTCAACATTTACCTTTAATCGCTCAAGCTCATTGGTAAAATATGCCAATGTATGATTAAAATCTTCTTTACCAGGTATTTGCATTGCTAAGTTAAATTGACCACCCATTTGGTTTTTTTGATCAATTAACGTAACGTTATGCCCTTTTTGTGCCAAATAACAGCTAGCCGATAACCCAGCGGGGCCTGCTCCTACAACAAGTACATTTTTAGCTTTTGTGGCTTTTTCCAATGGGTAATCAAGTTCAAACGCAGCTTGAGGATTTACCAAACATGTAGCACGTTTATTTTTAAATACATGATCTAGACAACCTTGGTTACAACCAATACAAATATTAATTTGCTTTGATTGCTGATTAGCATACTTATTAAAAAACCCAGGATCTGCAAGTAATGGCCTCGCCATTGAAATTAAATCGGCTTCGCCGGCATTTAAAATATCGTTTGCTATATCAGGGGTATTAATACGGTTTACCGCAATAACAGGCACATTCACTACATCTTTTAAACGTTTTGATGCTTCTTTAAATGCCCCGGGCGGCACCATACTCGCAATTGTTGGTACACGTGCTTCATGCCAGCCAATGCCTGTATTAAAAATATCTACACCTGCTTTTTCAAGTTCAGTGGCTTGAATAACAACTTCATCTGGTGTTGAGCCATTAGGGATTAAATCGATAACCGATAACCTAAAGATAATTAAAAATTGTTCAGATACTTTTGCCCTTACCGCTTTTACTATTTCAAGCGCCAAACGCATTCTGTTTTCTAGGCTGCCACCAAACTCATCTTCACGTTTATTCGTGTGCGGCGCCATAAACTCATTGATTAAATAACCTTCTGAACCCATAACCTCTACGCCATCGTAACCTGCTTTTTCAGCCATATAAGCTGAGTGAGCAAAGTCTTTAATGGTTTTTTTAATTGAGCTAAGTGACATAGCTTTCGGTTTATAAGGATTAATAGGTGCTTTTATTGCACTAGGTGCTTGATTGAATGGATGATACGCGTAACGACCGGCATGTAGTAACTGCAAACAAATTTTACCACCATGCTGATGTACAGCGTCTGTGTACGCACGATGTTTAAATACATCGTAGTAGCTATTAAAAGAAGAGGATATTGGCGTTAATTTGCCACGTAAGTTAGGACTGTAACCACCAGTAATTAGCATGGCCGTACCGCCTTTGGCACGTGCTTCATAAAAAGCGCGTAACCGTTTACGATTATGCCACCCCTCTTCTAGGCCTGTGTGCATTGACCCCATCACTAAGCGGTTGCGTAATTGTGTGTGTTTTAATTCTAATTGTTGTTCTAACATCCTGTGCCCCGTTAACTGGTCTAACCTGTATACATTAACTAATTCTGCTTCAATGGCAAGTAATAAGCAATATGTGCCAGCATTTAATTAAAAAATGCAGTCGAAACTTACATTTATAGTCTCTCATAAACACTTCGTTACGATTTAGCAGTTAAATTTATTTTTATTCTAGGCTAAGATGGAACTAATGTATTAGCTGTACCAAATTAAGGAGCTATTTTGATAGCAAAGGTATTTAAAGGTATTTGGGCTGGGATAAACTTTTCACGCCGTTTAGTACTCAACATTTTGTTTTTATTACTGGTCATTGTATTTTTCGTCTCGCTTTCAAGTGATGACGATCAAATAATTATAGAAAATGGCTCTGTGCTTAGGCTGAATCTTAATGGCCCTATTGTTGAAGAGAAAACATATATAGACCCAGTAGAAGCCGCAATAAACGATGCAACTTCTGGCTCTGAAGCACCAAGCGAAATTTTACTCGACGATATTGTTGAAGTAATAAATGAAGCAACCAATGATGACCGTATTACTGTCATGCTGCTTGATTTACAAGAAATGCCTAAAGCGCATTTAAATAAACTTAAGCAAATTACCAATGCTATCGATGCATTTAAACAAGCAGGTAAAAAAGTTATTGCATCTGGGTATTACTATACTCAAGCGCAATACTATATTGCTTCTCACGCAGACGAAGTTGCAATGCATCCTTACGGAAGTGTTGCTATCGAAGGCTATGGTATGTACCCACTTTACTTTAAAGATGCACTAGCAAAGCTAGAAGTAACACAGCATATTTTTCGTGTTGGTACATTTAAATCTGCGGTAGAGCCATTTATCCGTAATGATATGTCTGATGCAGCTAAAGAAGCTAACCGCGTTTGGTTAGGGGCGCTTTGGAGTGAATATAAGCAAGATGTTGCAGCGGTACGCCCTTTTGATGAGTCAAACTTTGATGAAACAATGGATGTATACCTGGCAAAAATGAAAGCAGCCGGTGGTGATGCAGGTAAATATGCACTTGATCACCAGTGGGTTGATTCTTTAAAAACAAATCAACAAGTTCGTCAACAATTAATAGAGTTAGTAGGCGCACAAGAAGATGGTAAAACATTTAAGCAAGTATCATTTCGTGAGTACTTAAGCTTAGTAAAACCGCCTATCGAATTTGATAATCCTATTACCGAAAAAGTGGCTGTAGTGGTTGCTAAAGGGACTATTGTAGATGGCGAACGTAAAGCTGGGGAAATTGGTGGTGACTCTACCGCAGCCCTGCTTCGTAAAGCTCGCCTTGATGATAAAGTTAAAGCTGTTGTGCTTCGTATAGATTCAGGTGGCGGCAGCATGTTTGCTTCTGAGGTTATTCGCGCCGAAGTACTTGCATTAAAAGCAGCCGGTAAACCCGTTATTGCATCTATGAGCTCTGTTGCCGCTTCTGGTGGTTATTGGATAGCCTCAGCAGCTAACGAAATTTGGGCAGCACCAAGCACAATTACAGGCTCAATAGGTGTATTTGGTACCTTTATGACATTTGAAAACACCCTGTCTAAAATTGGTGTTTATTCAGATGGTGTTGCTACAACCGAAATGGCTGGCTTTTCAATTACGCGTCCATTAAATGAAAAAATGGCAGAAGTTATTCAAATGAGTGTTGAAGAAGCTTACGGCCGTTTTTTAGCTGTGGTTGCCGATGCACGTAACATGACCCCGGAGCAAGTAGATAAAATTGCTCAAGGTCGAGTTTGGATTGCTTCTAAAGCGCAAGAGCTTGGCTTGGTTGATAAACTAGGTGATAAGCAAGACGCAATTAAAGCAGCCGCTGCACTTGCTAAGCTTAATCATTATGAAGTTAAAACAATCAAACAAGATTTAAGCCCGCAAGAGAAAATGATTCAAGATATTTTTGGTAACGCATCAATTAAATCAATGCTTGGATTACAAACACAAAAAGCGTCGGTGTTAGCTACACAGGCTAATTTACAAAGTGTTATTAACCAATTAAGTACAGAAGTAGAAAACCTTAAAGATTATAACGATCCACAAGGCGTATACGCTCGCTGTTTAGTGTGTCGTGTTGCACAATAAAAGTGCATCTATGTTCCTAAGCAGCTGTATTTAGAGCTGCTTAACGCTATACTAAGCCCAGTTTTTTTACTGGGCTTTTTTTATGAAACGTAAACGCATTTATATCGCTTACACTGGCGGTACTATAGGGATGAAAAAATCGAGCCGTGGCTACATTCCGGCTGAAGGCTTTTTAACTGAAACTGTAGTTAATAACGCAGAATTTAATCGTGAAGAAATGCCTTTATTTGATATTCACGAATACTGCCCTCTTATCGACTCCTCCGATATGTCGCCTGAGCATTGGCAACTTATTGCTAACGATATCAAAAGCAAATATCAAGATTATGATGGCTTTGTTGTTCTTCATGGTACAGACACGATGGCATACACTGCATCTGCACTGTCGTTTATGTTCGAGAACTTAACTAAACCCGTTATTGTTACTGGCTCACAAATACCGCTGTCTCAGCTGCGTTCTGACGGGCAAGTTAACTTACTAAATGCAATGTATTTAGCTGCTAATTACCCAATCGCTGAAGTTAGCTTATTTTTTAATAATCAGTTATTTAGAGGTAATCGAGCAACCAAAGCACATGCAGATGGCTTTAATGCGTTTACATCACCTAACCTTGAGCCTTTAGCATTATCTGGTATTAATATTCAGCTTATTAAAGGTCAGCTTAGCCCGTATGTTGAAAACGAGTTGCAGGTAACCTCAATTACACCACAGCCAATTGGTGTACTTTATTTATACCCAGGTATAAGTAAAGAAGTGGTGGAAAGCCTAGTTAACGGCAGCATAAAAGCTTTAGTATTACTCAGTTTTGGCGTAGGTAATGCCCCGCAAGATCCAGCTTTTTTAGCCATACTTGAGCAAGCGAGTAAACGCGGTGTAGTTATTATTAATTTAACCCAGTGCTTGAAAGGCCATGTAAATATGGGCGGCTATGCAACCGGCAATGCACTTTTAAATATTGGTGTAATTAGTGGTTACGATATGACTTTAGAGGCATGTTTGACTAAATTACATTACTTACTTAGCCAAAAGCTTGAAGTAGAAACTATACGCCATTTAATGCAAGACAATTTACGCGGTGAATTAAGCAGGTAACTTTTTTTTACCAAAAAGCAAAAGGCACGCTATTTAGCGTGCCTTTAGTGTATTACGTAACCAAATTTTGATTACGTAATAATTATCTAACTTTAGCGTCTAAATCGACTAAGTCAGTTAAGTGACAAGCCTCGCCACTGTGAGTTTTTACACCATGCTCACCAAAGTAATCACGCTGGGCTTGTACTAAATGCCCATTACTAGGTGTTGTAAGTGTTGCTAAATACGTTTGCGTAGCACCTAATACCGGAAATGCTAAACCAGTCATTACGGCTTGGCCGGTAATTTTGCGTAAAGAGTTTGACTCTTTTTCAAGAGTATCAATAAATTCAACACCTTGTGCAACACTATCTAAGTAGTCAGCACGGATAATACAACCCGCACGCCACGTTTGAAGTGTCTTAGATAAATCAACTTTCCACTGATGAGTACGCGATGCACCTTTGATAAGTGCTAAGCCTTGGCGGTAAGCTAACAAACTTGCAAGTAAAAATGCGTCTTTTAACTCTTCTAAATCAATATCAACATTATTAGTAGATTTAGCTGCGTACGACATTTCTTGTGCAGCAGTTGTGTTACACGCGTTTGTTAAATGACGCGCCTGCACTGCAGCTACAAGTGATGGTACCGCAATACCTAGTTCTAATGCATTTTGTGCAGTCCAAAGACCGGTGCCCTTGGCGCCTACTTTATTATCAATTAAGTCAGCAAGAGGCACGTTATTTTGATTTTCAAGTGATAAAATATGGCTAGAAATAGACAATAAGTAGCTATTTAATTGACCCTGAGACCAGTCATTAAAAATTTCAGCAACTTCTTTAGGTGAACGGCCCGTGCCAATACGAAGTAGTTGATATACTTCGGCAATAAGCTGCATCAGGGCATATTCAATACCATTGTGAACCATTTTTACAAAGTGACCACTGGCAGATTGGCCAACGCGTGCAAAGCAAGATTCACCATTAAAACTCGCAGCTGCTTTTTCAAACCACGGTTCAATTCTTCCCCAACCACCTTCAGAACCACTGGCCATCATAGCAGGGCCATGGCGAGCGCCTTCTGCCCCACCGGAGATACCCATAGTGGCAAATTCAAATTTGTTTTGGTATTTAAGTTTACGCGTTATACCATCTTTATAATTACTGTTACCGCAATCTACAATGATATCGTTACACTCTACGCCCGCCTCTACTAGTTCACTACACACGGTATCGACTAGTTCTCCAGCAGGAACAAGTAATAAAATAGAACGAGGTGCTTCTAAACGCCTTACCATGTCTCTTAAATCAGAAACAATGTGAAGTCGTTCAGCCATGCCTTGAGATTTAGCACAGCTTAATAACTCTTCACCCGCATGTGGGTTTTTGTCATAAGCAACGAGCGTTATCCCTTTTTCAATCAAGTTTAGGGCAAGATTTTTTCCCATAACGCCTAACCCTACTAATGCAACTTGCATTTAGTGTCCTCCTCGGTAACAACTATTTGGTTAGAAAATTCAGTGTATAAATTAAATAATACCGCGTGCATTATACTCATGCAGTTATAAAATACTAACCACGAGTCAATACAACATGCTTTTTTATTACAGATAAATAAGCTACGTAATTATATCAAACATCAATGCCCTAAGGGTGACTAAAAGCAAGCTATTTGAAATTAAGATCATTGACGCATTCTGACACCGGTGTCATAATGATGACACAATAGTTTTGTATAAAATAGTGGTAAACCCTTGATGTTTGCCTACAACTAAAAACTTTTTATTCTAATATAGATATTTTTAGTAAACAAAATAACAGTCAACCTGCTTTCACCAAGCACACAGGAGAAATTGATGCTAAGACGCACAAAAATAGTCGCTACCCTTGGGCCTGCTACCGATAGAGATAACAACCTAGAAAAAATAATTATCGCTGGGGCCAATGTAGTACGTTTAAACTTCTCACATGGTGTTGCCCAAGATCATAAAGACCGTGCACAAGCAGTACGTGATATCGCCAAAAAATTAGGTAAGCACATTGCAATTCTTGCAGACCTTCAAGGCCCTAAAATCCGTGTTTCTACTTTTAAAGAAGGTAAAGTAAACCTTGCAGTGGGTGCAAAATTTACTCTTGATGCAAAAATGGAAAAAGGCGAAGGCGATGTAAACGCTGTAGGTATTGATTATAAAGAATTACCACAAGATGTAACGCCAGGTGATTTACTACTGTTAAATGATGGTTTAATCCAACTTACTGTTGAAGAAGTTGATGGTCATTTAGTGCACTGTAGCGTAACTGTTGGCGGCGTATTATCTAACAATAAAGGTATTAACCGTTTAGGTGGTGGCTTAACTGCACCTGCGTTTACTGAAAAAGACAAAGAAGATTTAATAACTGCGGCTGAAATTGACGTAGATTACATTGCAGTATCATTCCCACGTAGTGGTGACGATATGCGCTATGTACGCTCACTTGCTGAAGCTGCAGGCTCAAAAGCACAATTACTTGCTAAAATTGAACGTGCAGAAGCAGTTGAAACTCAAGAAGCTGTTGATGATATCGTTTTAGCGTCTGACGCTGTAATGGTTGCTCGTGGTGACTTAGGCGTTGAAATTGGTGATGCTGCTCTTATGGGTAAGCAAAAACTCATTATTCGTCGTGCTCGTTCATTAAACCGTACTGTTGTAACTGCAACACAAATGATGGAATCAATGATCGATAACCCTATGCCAACACGTGCAGAAGTTATGGATGTTGCAAATGCGGTACTTGATGGTACTGATGCGGTTATGCTTTCAGCTGAAACAGCTGCAGGCGATTACCCTGAAGAAACAGTAGCTACAATGGCACGTGTTTGTTTAGGTGCTGAATCTCAAAAAGAAACGCACGTATCTAAGCACCGTTTAGACAGCCGTTTTTCTAACAATGCAGAATCTATCGCCCTTTCAGCTATGTATGCTGCTAACCACTTAGACTCTGTAAAAGCGATTGTTACACTTACTGAGTCAGGCAGCACAGCTAAATTAATGTCGCGTATAAGCTCAGGTTTACCAATCTACTCGCTTTCACGCCATGCAAGCACACTTGGTCAAACAGCACTTTACCGTGGTGTTTACCCAGTGTTTTTTGATTCTACAAAAACTGAAAAAGACGGCATGGTAAAAGCAGCACTTGATACGCTTGTAGCTCAAGGCTCATTACAGTCTGGCGATACAGTTATTATTACTCACGGTGATTCAATGGAAACTGTGGGCGCAACTAATACAATGAAAATTGTGACTGTTGCATAATAGCGTAATCAAACGTCTAATATAAAAAATGCGAGCTAAGCTCGCATTTTTTGTGTCTGTAAAACATCAAACTAACTGGCTAGCGCTGCTTTTACTTTATCGCGGTAGCTTCGGCTCACTTTAAGCTCTTGTCCGTTTTCAAGTACTAATAAATATTCACCACTTACTTGCGTAACCAGTTTACTTATTTGCTTTGTATTAACGATTGCACTGCGATGTACGCGAACAAATAAATGAGGGTCTAGCTCTTGCTCAAGCTCCTTCATCGTTTTACGTAATATATGTGTTTGTCCGTCTTGGCAATGTAAGCACATATAATCACCCGCTGCATCTACCCATTGAATAGTTGCCACTGGTACACGTATTATTTCACCTTGCTCTTTTACAGCTAATGACTCTGGGTAGCGTCTATCTGTTAGCGTATCGCCTGTGGCTAATTTTTTTAATATTTCTTCGCAATTATTACCAGTAATTCCGGCTACAAAACTCGCTAGCTTTTTCTTATGGGCGTTGTCTTGCTGAGTTTTTAAATAGGTATGCACTTTTTCTACCGCCTGTTTTAGTCTGTTATCGTCAACGGGTTTTAAAATGTAATCTAGTGCATGAATTTCGAACGCTTTAACAGCAAACTGATCAAAAGCAGTTACAAATACAATCGCAGGTAATGCTTTTGTACTTTCGCTTAGCGCTCTTGCTACTTCAAAGCCATTCATGCCTGGCATTTGAATATCTAAAAAAACCAAATCTATTTTTTCACTTTGGCACATTTCAATTGCATCTGCGCCTGAGCTACATAATTTTATCACTTCAATATCAGCAAACTCTTCTAGCCTTACTGATAAACCTTTTCTTGCTAATGGTTCGTCATCAACGATAAGTGTTTTTATTTTAGTCATTTCTTCACAGCCTTTTCAAACGGTACTCGCAGATTAACTTTTAATCCACTTGGCGTATTATGTGATAATACAAACGAATAATTATTTTCATACAACGTTTTTAATCTATCTTTGGTGTTAGCAACCCCTACCCCTTGGGCATTTACTAATTGGCCATCGAGTATTTCGGTGCCGGGGCCATTATCGCCAACTTCTAATAATAATTCGTTTGCAAATACTTGTGCTTTTATATCTATCACACCACCTTGCGCTAAATGGGCAATAGCGTATTTAATTGCGTTTTCAATAATTGGTTGCAAAATTAAGCTTGGCACTAATGCCTCTTTAGCTTGTTCGCTTATATCTACATTTACTTTTAATCGTTCGTCAAAACGTACCCGCTCTATTTCAAGGTAAAGCATTAATGCATGTAGCTCTTGCTCAAGAGGTACTTTTTTAATTGGATCGGTATTTAGTGTATAGCGTAAAAAGTCACTTAGCCTTGCTACCATTAAGTTAGCATCTTTGTTTTCTTTCACCAAAATTAATGTAGAGATAGCGTTTAGTGTATTGAATAAAAAATGAGGATTAAGCTGGTACCTGAGCATTTTTAATTGCGCTTCGTGTGCCATAGTTGTGGCTTTTAGCGCTTTTTGTCGCTCACTTTGTAGTAGCTGATAATATTTAACGCCAAAGTACAAACCACTCCAACATAAAATAATATAAACAGAATCTAAACCTTGTTGTAGGTAATAAAACCACTCTTCAGGCCTATACCCATGACGGTATATTTCCCATAAATTAAATTTTTGAACAACCGCCCATAAAGTACCCGTAATATACGAAGCACCAAATACAACAATCATTAACACCCATGGTGAGGCGTTCCAAATTTTACGATAAATGTACCTAAGTGGCACAGTCATTAAACAGCCAGCATACGCGTTTAGTAGAATAACAAATACGTAGATATCGCGCATTTCAAATACTTTAGAGCCAATGTAATTTACTAACGCATAACCTATCCAACCTGCAATTTGCAAAAGCCAAAAAAAGCGTTGTCTGTTGTCGACTAAGGATTGCCAGTTCAAAATTTACATTTACTCCGTATAGTTAAATACTAACTTTATATTAGGCTCGATTATTTTTATTGTGTAGCTTAAAGTTAGCTTTCATTATTATATAGATTTATCCGTATGCTTAGCAGTACCACCTATCTTGCTTTATGCGAGATTTACCGCAAACATTTATCATCGCACTAAAAAAGCGAAAGGTTTTACCCTTTCGCTTTTTAAATTTGCGTCACTTAGTACAGGTTAAGCTAGTTTGTCTGATGCAACTTTATAGGTTGGATCTTCAATCACGTTAACTTCAACTAAATCACGGGCTTTATGCAATAACTGTGTACAGTCTTTACTTAAGTGGCGTAAATGAAGTTGTTTACCTGCTTTAGTGTATTTGTCAGCAAGGCTGTCTATTGCTTCTATTGCACTGTGATCAGAAACACGACTGTGTTTAAACTCGACTATCACGTCTTTAGGGTCATTTTTAACATCAAATAACTCTGCAAAGTTTTTAACTGAGCCAAAAAATAACGGCCCGTGCAGCTCATATACTTTTGCACCTTGTTCATCAATATAGTTTGTAGTGTAAATGTGTTTTGCGTGCTGCCAAGCAAATACTAATGCCGATACAATAACACCTACGCATACTGCAATAGCTAAATCGGTAATAACCGTTACTCCCGATACGAGCACAATAACAAAAGCGTCAGATAGCGGTACACGCTTCATCATCTTAAAGCTTGCCCATTCAAATGTACCAAGCACAACCATAAACATAACACCTACTAAGGCAGCAAGTGGGATCATTTCTATTAAGCTCGAGGCAAAAATAATAAAGGCTAGTAACATTAATGCCGCGCTTATACCTGATAAACGAGAGCGACCACCTGAATTAATGTTGATCATTGATTGACCAATCATTGCACAACCGCCCATCGCACCAAAAAAGCCACACGTTACGTTTGCTGCGCCTTGGCCTATACATTCTTTGTTAGAATGGCCACGAGTTTCAGTAATTTCGTCTATTAAGCTAAGTGTTAATAAAGATTCAATTAAACCAATAGCGGCTAAAATAAGTGCATACGGGAAAATAATATAGAGTGTATCTAGAGTAAACGGCACCATAGGAATGTGAAATTCTGGTAAGCCACCGGCAATAGTTGCCGCTTCATTACCTGTCATACCTTTTAAGAAATCAAGTACGGTGTGTGCTTCTAAGTCAAAACCGATTACTAAACCAGTGACGGTTACAATAGCTACCAATGAAGATGGTACAGCGGTAGTTAATTTAGGTAAAAAATGAATTATAGCCATAGTCAGTGCAACTAAACCTAGCATGATGAAAAGCGGACTGCCTGTCATCCACTGCTGCCCACCGGCACCATCAGGCACTTTAAATTGCCCTAATTGTGCTAAAAATATAACAATAGCTAGACCATTTACAAAGCCGAGCATTACTGGGTGAGGAACCATACGAATAAACTTACCGAGCTTAAAGACTCCTGCAAGAATTTGCAGGATCCCCATTAATAAAACGGTTGCAAATAAATACTCAACACCATGATCAAGTACTAAACTTACCATTACTACAGCAAGGGCACCGGTAGCACCTGAAATCATCCCAGGGCGGCCACCAAATATTGCCGTAATTAAACCAACGATAAACGCGGCATATAGACCAACTAAAGGTTCTACATTTGCTACAAAGGCAAACGCAACAGCTTCTGGTACCAAGGCAAGTGCCACGGTTAAACCAGATAGAATATCGTTTTTAGCAGAGCTTGGGGCTCTACTGAGTAAGTTAAACATTGAGTTCCTCAGGTGTTATAGGTATCAAAAAAAGCGCTAAATTCTATCAAATTAGCGCTCAGTTAACAATTGTCATTATGTGGTTAAGCTAAGATTTAGCCAAACAGGAAGTGCTTTTTATAAAGGAAGAGAAGTACTGCGTTTTACACACGTCATTGTTACGTTTGAATGAACTTCTTGTACGTATTCTAAACTTAATAGGTTATCGCGTACAAAATGCTCGTAACCCTCAATGCCTTGAGAAATTATGCGTAACATAAAATCCATAGTACCGGCCATTGTGTAGCATTCGGTTACTTCATCGTAACTCATAATTAGTTTCTCAAACTCAGCAAGGTTCTTTTTACCATGATTAGATAAGCGAACATGTGCATATACAAGCATATCAAAGCCGAGCTTTTTCTCATCTAAAAGAGCAACTTTGCTTTTTATATAACCATCTTGCTCAAGCTTAGCAATTCGGCGCCAGCATGGAGACTGAGACAAACCTACTTTATCGGCAATTTCTGCGGTTGATAAACTAGCATCTTGTTGTAAAAGTGCCAATATTTGGCGATCTACGTGATTTAGAGACATTTTATTTCTTATTTATCAAATAAACTGGTTAAATTATACAGCCATTTTAAAAAACAGTCTGCATATTTTTGAATTTTTATAACCATTTTAAGCATTATATAACGCTATTTAGCCAAATTTACCGCTTACAAATGGATTTGTTTGTTTTTCAAAACTCACGGTGGTGTCGCTTCCATGCCCAGAAAGAATTTTTGTGTTATCTGGCAAGGTAAGAATATGCGCTCGTATAGACTCAATAAGCTGCTGACTGTCTCCTTTAGGAAAGTCTGTGCGCCCTATTGAGCCCTTAAAAATGACATCTCCGACAATCACAGTTTCGTATTGCGGTTGGTAGAAAACAATATGCCCTGGCGTGTGGCCTGGGCAATGTTTAACAACAAAGCTAAGCTTACCTACGCTTACAACATCGTCATGATTTAACCAAATATCAGGGTAAAATGGAGCTATAGGTGTAAAGCCAAACATTTGGGCTTGCATTGGTAAGTTTTCGAACCAAAAAACTTCATCTTTCTGAGGGCCAATTATTTGTATGTTAAAGTGCTGGCGCAATATATCGGCACCACCAACATGATCTAAGTGACCATGAGTTAACCAAATAGCTTTTAAATCTAGCTGCCTGTCATTCAGCGCAGTAATTATCTTATCTGTATCACCACCTGGGTCTATGACTACAGCTTGATTAGTTTCATTACATATAACAATTCGGCTGTTTTGAGCAAAAGGGGTAACCGGTATAGTAATAACTTGCATGTTATATCTCTTTACTCTTTTGATCTGGAATAACAACAGGCTCTTCAAACGACATTAGTATTGGGTATTTTAAATATGCTTGGTCGTAAAACGGGCTTTGTTCATATAGCCAATTTAAGCGTGCGTCAGCATCCTCAGAAAATGATTTATCTTTTAATTTTTCGTCAAACTTAAGTGCAAGCTTAGGATTATCTTTAAGCATTTGGCGTGCAAACGGAATAAGTGCATAATTTTCCATGTATTCTGTACGCTGAAAAATAGTATTAAACTCACCCCACGCAAAAAATGAATCTGGTGCTTCAGGGTGTAATAAATGTACCGCCAACTCACCGGCCTTTTGCTGAGTATTGACTTGATACCACCCATCTAAATCAACATTTATCGCAGGGACATAATCAAAACTTGCCGACACCCTAAAGCGTCCTTCAAATGGTGCTTTATCAAATGCATAATCAATAACTTTGGCCTTTTTTAAAGGCTGGGTATTAGCCCCTTCTAACTTATTAACTGATACTCCATGTAACTTTAGCTTTTCAATAATATTGCTATAAACTGGTGGAATGAAAAACGCCTTTGGTACTTCTACTGTGCTAATTACTTCTTTTTGCCAATATATAGGTAAGTCTGAATATGTATAAGGTTTGCCAATATACTTAACCTCGCTTTGCCCTGAAAGCGCATTCATACTAGAGGAATACTCAATACCTTTAAATTCACTAATTGTATCAGCTTGTTTTGAATAACCGCGTTTAACTATTAACTGCTTGGGTACAAATTCTTGTTCTTTTTTTACCGCATTAGCTAGTACATGGCTATGTTGTGATAATGCATTAATCGCACCATCTAAGAATACATAAGTCCCTAAAACGCGTTGTTTGTAAGGCTTTAAAGAGTGGTTTTCAACTAAAATTGTAGGTAATGATTTTAAATCTCCCCATCCATTTGAAAATCGAGGCGTCGCTAGCCAGCCCGCTAGCCCTTTTTTAAAATCGCGTTTATCCATAACAAATACAAGTTGCCCAGGGGTATGCCCCTGCTCAGCAAGCTTTTCATCTATTAACGGCTTAAAGAAATGATTTAATGTATCTGATACTGCCGGAGACTCACTCGCAAATACAGGGTTATACCCATAGGTCACATCGTACTGGTAATCTGCGCCATCAGTTACGTGAACATCAATGTATAAATTTGGAGTATAGGCGTTAATAACCTTCAAAACGCTTTTAACTTCCGGCGTATCTAATTTAGTAAAATCACGATTTAAATTGAGGTTATTAGCGTTCGTACGAAAACCCATCTTTGCAGGGCCGCGCTGATTTATGCGATTAAAGGCACTGCTACGCTCGTGCCCATCGACATTTAAAATAGGGATAAATAATATATTTACCTTTTTTAAAATATCGCGGCGTTTCCCTGTTGCA
Source organism: Pseudoalteromonas sp. S3178 (assembly GCF_005886985.1). Taxonomy (NCBI): domain Bacteria; kingdom Pseudomonadati; phylum Pseudomonadota; class Gammaproteobacteria; order Alteromonadales; family Pseudoalteromonadaceae; genus Pseudoalteromonas; species Pseudoalteromonas sp. S3178. The sequence continues at coordinate 36,461 of NZ_PNCW01000065.1, forward strand.
ATATCACGCAGCAACATAAACATAGCATCTTTGCCATCTATCTCACCGGCATGAATACCGGCCTGAATAAAGATAGTCGGTTTAGTGCTATTAGCCATTTGCCCAGCTTCAAAAAAACCTTGCTCGCTCGCAACCAACATCTTTATCGCACGTTTGCTATTGCTGTAACCTATGGTTTGAGATTTAAATTGAGTAGGGTTTGCTGCCACGAGCCTATCTACAAATGCCATAGTGTCTTCGTAGTTTGGTGAAATTTCACCTGCAGATAATTCAAAGTCTGTTGTTAACGGACCTTCTTTTTGTAGTAACTCACTGCTTTTACCTTGCCACTGTATTAGGGGGGGTAAATGTGCGTCATATGCCACACTCGCAGACAAAACCAAAAGACTTGCAAACATATTATTCTCTAACAAACGCTCTAATAATAAAATTATATCAATTAAAGTTTTTTATATTTTAAAACTGCGGTGATTCAACAAAAATACACAGCCAATAACAGTAACTTATAAAATGAATAATGCTAACGTCAATAAAATGAGTATATCCATAAACCTTATATATTTTTTCTACTGTTTATGAGTAAATTTTCGCCTCTATAGCTAGGGCGTGTTGATCTTTGATGGTTGAATTTGCAGCAGTATGTTTGGTTTTTAGGCAAGGCAGAGCCTATGAAGTGTGGTTACTCCCCATAAATAGGCGATAACGTAGCATAAATACCAAACATGCGCTGCCCGTTGGGTTCTTTCTAGGGACTATTACCTCTTTGTTGCTCGGTTTTTACTTAGCCCACTAGGTTACAAACCTCGCGCCGCGATTTGATCGCCCCTAGATTGAACAAATTTCAATCCACAAAGATCAACACGCCCTCGTGTTAAACATTGGTAATTAATGAAAATAGATTTATTCGATAATTATCACCATATTAAATTATTAATGTGTTG
>NZ_PNCW01000650.1:0-268 GCF_005886985.1 Pseudoalteromonas sp. S3178
AAAGCCGGTCAGCAGTCAATTTGTTTTCTGCCGACCAGTCTAAAGCAATCCGAATAGCTTCGATATTGTTTTTAAGTTTCTGCTGACTGTTGTAACTCATTGCTCACAGATTCATTCACTCGGTTACTTTCCAGATATTCACTTACTGCGCCGGTTATGGCATAGTGGATAAACTGATTGTCCTCAGTATCTTCAGCAAATACCAGGTCATCAAAAGTAGAGTTGCAGTAGTTAAACATATTAATAACCTCATGCTGAAGTAAACCCG
>NZ_PNCW01000651.1:0-383 GCF_005886985.1 Pseudoalteromonas sp. S3178
TGTAATTTAGCAAGGCTGCCATCAGCGATACAATCCGCTAAGATTTCAACTGCATCATGTTCAAAAACACGTAAGTTAGTGATGCCTTGCTCATCTGCATCCATCAAACAAGCACCTACACCTGGACGGTGTACTTCTATGCCAATAAAGTTTTGTTGTGGGTTATTTTTTGCCATCTCAACGAGAGATTTACCCATACCAAATCCAATCTCAAGAACGACTTCATTGCTGTTACCAAAAACTTCAGTAAAGTCTAGCAAACCTTGTTGGTGTTCCAGTCCCATTGTTGGCCAGCATTTTTCTAGCGATGCTGCTTGGCCTTTTGTAAGACGTCCTTCACGCTTAACAAAGCTACGCACTTTTCTGATGTACTTGCCTTCTTC
>NZ_PNCW01000652.1:0-286 GCF_005886985.1 Pseudoalteromonas sp. S3178
AAAGACATATGTGGTGCGATCCAAGGTGACATTGATTTGGCAGAACTTATGCAGATCAGAACTAAAATGCCAGTACAGGCACACAATCGTTTTAAGAGTGAATTTTATGAATAATGTTGAACAACATTTATTAGCTGATAGTCAATTGACTCGAGAGCAGCTAGAGCAAACGCTAAGTTATATTCACCAACATCAAGTGGATTATGCAGATCTCTATTTCCAGTCATGCTACAACGAAACGTGGGTGCTTGAAGACGGTATTGTTAAAGATGGCAGCTATAACATT
>NZ_PNCW01000653.1:0-252 GCF_005886985.1 Pseudoalteromonas sp. S3178
CTCACCATAGTGACTGGTGCGAAGGCACAGCGAGTTATAATTGAAAATAAACGTGCCACTGGGGTTGAATATAAAGTTGGCAATAAACTTGAGGTTGCCACTACAAGAAAAGACGTTATTTTAAGTGCTGGGCCAATTGGTTCGCCGCACTTACTTCAACTGTCAGGCATTGGTGATAAAGATGTGCTGAGCAAAGCGGGTATTGAACTACAGCATGACCTACCGGGAGTAGGTCAAAATTTGCAGGATCAT
>NZ_PNCW01000654.1:0-240 GCF_005886985.1 Pseudoalteromonas sp. S3178
CTAAATAAAACTTTAACTGCGCCTGCACTTCAGGTGCGACTTTATCGTTGTGACTCAGTTTTACAAGCTTAGTTGCACCTAAGTATTGCACTCGTTGCTGTAGTTTTTGAGCCATACCTTTGCTGCCTGACTGAGCAAATACCTGCTGATATAAAGCCTCTAAAAGTGCCTGTGTACCAAAATATTGAGGATCACGCGCATGCTGCTGTGCAAGACGGTTTAATCGCTGTGGATTAAGCA
>NZ_PNCW01000655.1:0-298 GCF_005886985.1 Pseudoalteromonas sp. S3178
CGAAAAATGATGAGTCACGTTTTTTGCATGAAGTCCTGTTTACGTCGCTTTCCATGAGTAGGCATATATTATCGAAAACCATTATAAAATTTAAAAATCAATAGTTTAGTGATAAGAGAATTTGCATTATTTAGATGCGAACGCAAGCAGAAGTGCTTTAATCGAGAGGTATATCATGCCAAGAAAGAAAGTCAACCATAGCGAAAATTTAAACAATAGACGCTATGGTTTTATATGCATTGAGGCTGCATAGTTAGGTATTACTCATAGCCTCGAGCTTTTTTAGTTTTAATAATCG
>NZ_PNCW01000656.1:0-301 GCF_005886985.1 Pseudoalteromonas sp. S3178
TATCCTATAGAATGCGCCGCTTGATTGATGTGATCGATTCCAACTTCACAAATCAAATATGATGCAAAAAAGCGTAATGAAGGGGCAAACTAATGAGCTTTTGGCAAGAAAAAGTACTCGAACAAATGACTAGAGATGAGAGGGAAGCGATTTGTGATGGTTGTGGTAAATGCTGTTTACACTCTTTTATCGACGGCGATGAAGAAGATGAATCATTTGAGAGCACCGACTTTTTGCGCGAAGGAGAAGAGCTACTCTACACCGATGTTGTTTGCCAATATAACGATAAAAATAGCTGTGG
>NZ_PNCW01000657.1:0-226 GCF_005886985.1 Pseudoalteromonas sp. S3178
ATCTGTTTGATGAGCGAAATCCAGCTATCAAGAAACTACTTTCAATGGCAATTCAAACTGCTAAAGCGAAAGGCAAATATGTAGGTATTTGTGGTCAAGGTCCATCGGATCATGAAGATTTTGCTGCTTGGTTAGTTGAAGAGGGGATTGACTCTGTTTCACTTAACCCAGATACAGTACTTGAAACTTGGCTTTATCTAGCTGAAAAGTTTACTAAATAATTTAA
>NZ_PNCW01000658.1:0-291 GCF_005886985.1 Pseudoalteromonas sp. S3178
AGGCTTGTTGAGTTACGCTATCTTCTCCTGCAACGGGTTCAAATGACTGACTATAGCTCACGTAAGGTCGCCAACCAGAATCCAGCTGATAAAGTGCGGCAATTCTTCCGGTGAGTTGGGTGTCATCAATATTTGATTCCGTTTGCCACTCGGTGCCAGCGTAGTTTTTATCAGCAGTAACATCACTGGTGAAACTATCGTATCTAAGACCAGCCAAGAGGGTTAGCGCTGATATTGTCACTTCGTCTTGGATGTAAAACGCACGGTTACTTTGTTCAATATCGTGCGCTT
>NZ_PNCW01000659.1:0-248 GCF_005886985.1 Pseudoalteromonas sp. S3178
TGAGCCATTGCCACAAGGGCGGTTCAAGCTGGTCGCTCAAGCGACGAGTCAAATCTTCATGGATCCACTGGCTTGAGTTTAAAAATGCGTGGGCCTTGTAGGCTGAATGCGCTAATAAGTGCAGCAGCGCTAATTCATAAAGTCCCAAAGCACACTCCACTAGCATCAGTCCCATTTGTGCGCAGGTTGACCAAGCCAAGCGCACTTTTAAACTGATCCGCGTTGTCATGATAAGCGCGGCCAATAAT
>NZ_PNCW01000066.1:0-57764 GCF_005886985.1 Pseudoalteromonas sp. S3178
CTAGTGGGCTAAGTAAAAACCGAGCAACAAAGAGTTTATCGCCCCTAGGCAGAACCCGAAGGGCAGCGCATGTTTGGCATTTATGCTGCGTTATCGCCTATTTATGGGGAGTAACCACACTTCATAGGCTCCGCCTTGCCTAAAAACCAAACATACTGCTGCAAATTCAACCATCAAAGATCAACACGCCCTAATTAAGTATTAAAAAAAGACCCATTCCTGCAAGGGTGGTGTAATAAATATTATGTGTTTTGTAAGCCACAATAACGGCCACAATAGCCGCGCTTAAATATGGGTTTTGCCAATTAAGGTTAATACCCTCTTCATTTAAAAATACAATAGGGACCCAAATAGCAGTCAGTACGGCTGGGGCACTAAAGCTTAAAAATTGCTGCATCTTGGGGCCCACCTTAAATGGTAAGGCGCGGTGCAAAAATAAGTAACGCGTAAAAAAAGTAATACACGCCATAAGTAATATTGTGATCATCATTAGTGCGCGTCCTTCTTTGTGGTTATTCTTGATGTGAAGTAGCCTGCGCACATAGCAAGTAAAGCCGAGCATACTAACCACAGCTCAAACCCTGTGCTTTTTAATAGAGTTGCGCTTGTACCCGCGACTATAACTGTGACTAAGGTGGCTAAGTTTTTAACCCCCGGAATAACTAACGCTATAAACGTAGCTGCAATTGCAAAGTCTAGCCCTAGATTGGTTAAGTCAGGCAGCATAGAGCCCGCCACAATACCAATGAGTGTCCACAAGTTCCAAGCTATATAAAAGCTAAACCCGGCACTAAGTGCGTATATTAATCTTATTTTTGTTCTATATGCTTTGCAATGATGCGAAAAAGCAAATAGCTCATCGGTTAATACAAAGCTGACCGGTAAGCGCCAGCGCATGGGTTTATCAATGACTTTATGACGAACAGCGAGGCCATACAAAAAATGACGAGAGCTGATAATAAACGTAGTAAATAAAATAGTGAGCAGCGGGGTATTACCCGCCATAAGCTCTATAGCGACTAATTGCGCAGAGCCTGCAAAAACTAAAAGTGACATAGCTTGGGTTTCTAAAGCGCTAAAGCCATTTTGAATAGCTAAAGAACCACACAAAATACCCCACGGAATAACCGCCAAACAAAGCGGCAGCATATCTAAAAAGCCCTTTAAAATAGCTTTTTTAGTTCCTTGCATGGTTTTTACTCATATGACTTGTAGAATGACTCATAAGGATACCTTAATATGATGATGTTAAAGTAGATAACATATTAAATAGTACTGTTTTATTTAGGGTGGGCGCAATGTCAAAAGTACAGGTTTGGGATAGCTTTATTAGAAGCTTTCATTGGTTATTAGTAATTAGTATTGCTGCGTTATATTTTAGTGCCGAAGAGGGCATGATCGAGCTGCATTTTGTAATGGGCTTTTTTACGCTTGCACTTATTGTTACGCGCTTTATTTGGGGAGTGTTTGGCAGTAAAACAGCTAAAATTAGTGCGCTAATACATTCACCAAAGTCGGTAATTAGCGCATTTAAAACACCTACAGATGCACCAGGGCACTCCGCGCAGGGCAGTTATATGGTCATTTTGTTTTTTATACTTATTAGTACTCAGCTTTTAACAGGGCTAATGAGCAGTGATGGCATTTTAACAGACGGTCCATTAGTTGAGTATGTATCGAGCGATACCGTAGATTTTGCTAATTGGCTACACCACCTTAATTTTGACATTTTATTATATGCTATCGGTTTGCATGTGCTGGCTCTTATTGTGTATAAATTTAAAGGCAAGCCACTTGTAAAAGCAATGATTACAGGCACAAAAGAGCTTAGTAATGAAAATGTACAAGCAAAGCTTACTAAATCATCTTGGCCTGCGTGGGTGATCTTTTTAGGACTATTAGCGGTGCTAGCATTTAGCTGGGCCAAAGAGCCGTTAAATTATTTATTTAGCTAATAAATACACTAAAACCAATCTTTAAGGGTTGGCTTTTCCCATCGGTTACATTCTTTTGTTTGATTGTTGTGCGGTTGCTAATTATAATCGCCGAATTGTTGGCAAACTAACCTAAAGGTTAGGACGCAAAGTTTCCGGTCTAAGGTTTTACTTGTTAAAACTACGATAGCGGGGCTGCTGCACTGTGTATTATCGTGCATCTCTTGCCCTCAATGTATTTATTGTGTATCCATATACCATGGATAAAATTTTGTGACTCTAAGGTGTTGCTGTGTTTATGCATATGTCGCTGGCCTGCGGAACATGGTCAGCAATAGGTTGCTTAAATCATCATACCCAATTATTTATTGGTGATGTGGTGAGTGTAACTTTTTATGACATGCAAGGAGTGCTCGTTGATTTATCGTTTGATTATAAAATTACCTCTCTTGAAGAAGGTGAACCCCATGCTTGGCCACGTTTAGTCGCCGAGTATATAAACGTGCATGTGCCTTTAGTAAGTGCAGGACGAATGACCGAACAAGGGTTGGTTGTGGCGTATCGGCATAATAAAATATTTGCTTTAGAAACAAGTGGTATTTGCAAAGCTGAAGTTAATTTTCATTGTATTGCTAAGTGCCATGAAAGCCCTGAAAAGTGCAGCCAGCAATACGATTATATATACCCAGAAAATATTAATAACTACAGCGCTGGTACAAAGGTACTACAACCTAAAACAGGGCATGTTTATCAATGCAAGCCATGGCCATTTAATGAGTTTTGCCGTGCAAGCGATGATGAAAAACCTATGTTTGAACCTGGTGTAGGCAAAAGCTGGGCTATGGCTTGGCAAAAAGTACCTAGTTAAGTAAGTGTATTAAAGAGACTATCTTCCCAAAGGTATAACGGTTTTAGTGATGAAGCGTGTACCGTTTTAGCTCACCTAAGTATTGGGTGGGCTTTTTTATTTTTATGATAAACTGACCACATTGTTATTTTTTATATTGGTTATTTTGTGCCTCGTCCTGATTATTCTTTAAGTTTATTGCCTGATTTCCCTGTTGCTAAAAAGCAAGCTTATACATTAACTACTCACAATAAAGCGCGAGTCGATAATTATTATTGGATGCGTGATGATGAGCGTCAAAACGAAGATGTATTAGCGCACCTAAAAGCAGAAAACACTTATTGCGGTGCACAACTGGCGCCAATGAAGCCACTGCAAGAGGCTATTTTTGAAGAGCTAAAAGGGCGCATTGTAAAAGATGACAATACGGTGCCTGTAAAAGATGGTACTTACTGGTATCACTCAGAAGTACGTGGCGATGATGAATACTCTCGCCATTACCGAAGTACTAGCATGAGCACAGACAATAAAAGTCTACTATTAGACGTAAATGAGCTTGCTACGGGTTATGAGTTTTTTGAATTAGGTGAAGTTGCCCTTAGCCCATGCGAGCAGCTGATGGCGTATTCTGAAGATACTGAAGGGCGTCGTATTTACACCGTACGTTTTAAGAGTCTTTTAACAGATGAAATGCTTGATGACGTACTTGAAAATACCGAAGGGCAAATTGTTTGGGCAAATGATAATAAAACTGTTTTTTATGTAAAAAAAGACCTGCAAACGCTATTAGGTTTTCAGGTGTTTAGACACGAACTGGGTACCAAGCAAAGTCAAGATGTGATGGTTTACGAAGAGCTCGACAGTAGCTTTTTTATAGGTCTTGGCAAAAGCCGCGATGAAAGCTTAATTATTATTGATTTAGCGAGTACAGAAACAAACGATACATGGGTACTTGATGCAGATAACCCAAAAGGTGAGTTTAAAGCATTAATGCCCCGCGAAGAGGGTCACGAGTTTGATGTAGACAAACTTGGCGATACTTTTTACATAGTGACTAACTGGCAAGCTCAAAACTTTAGATTAATGACTGCGACTAGCCAAACTATTGAAGATAAAGCGCTTTGGCAAGAACATACTGCGCATCGCGAAAATGTATTGTTAGAGGGCGTTGAATTATTTAACGACTTTTTAGTACTGAGCGAGCGAGAGCAGGGGCAGGCGCGTTTCGTAGTTGTGAATAAGCATAATGAGCGTATGACATTAGAGTTTGATGACCCTTGTTATTATGCCGCAGTAGCGATGAACCCAGAGCCTGAGTCTAAAAGCGCGCGTATTTATTATTCGAGCCTAACAACGCCAGGTTCTTTATATGATGTTGATTTAACAACTGGCGCTAAAACATTACTCAAACAGCAAAAAGTGCTAGGTAGCTTTAACGCCGATGACTATGAATCTGAACGATTAATGGTAACAGCACGCGACGGTATTAAAGTACCTGTATCAATAGTGTATAAAAAAGACAGCTTTAAAAAAGATGGAACAAATCCTTTGTTTCAATACGGCTATGGCGCGTATGGTTATACAATTGATCCAAGTTTTTCGAGTACATCACTAAGCTTGCTCGATCGTGGGTTTGTATACGTAATTACCCATGTTAGAGGCTCTGAAATGTTGGGGCGCCAATGGTATGAGCAAGGTAAAAAAGAGCACAAGCAAAATAGCTTCAATGACTTTATTGATGTAACTAAGGCATTAGTAGCGCAAGGTTATGGCGATAAAAATAAAATATTTGCATCGGGCGGTAGTGCTGGTGGCTTATTAATGGGAGCCGTTGTAAACCAAGCTCCAGAGCTATACTGCGGTATTGGTTGTCATGTTCCATTTTTAGATGTGCTTACCACAATGCTTGATGAGAGTATTCCACTTACCACCAACGAGTATGACGAGTGGGGTAACCCTAACGATCCTGCATTTTATAATGTAATTGAAGATTACTCACCGTACGATAATATTAGCGAGCAAAACTATCCGCATATGCTAATAACGACAGGCCTTCATGACTCACAAGTACAGTATTGGGAGCCAATGAAATGGGTAGCAAAAATGCGCGAGCTAAAAACTGATAGTAATATATTGGTGTTTAAAACTGACATGGATGCAGGGCATGGTGGTGCTTCAGGGCGATTTAAAAGCCTTGAAGAAAAAGCGCTTGAGATGGCCTTTTTTATTGCGCTTATAAATTAGCTGCAAAATTAAAAATTTGTATTAAGCTTTAATGAAGCACTGATATATAAAAGGTTATTTATGTTTGGAGCGCATGGAGAGTTTAATATTTGTACTCAGCTACCCACCATGTATTTAAAGCTGGTGGGAAGCTTTAATAATGAAGGAGTAACCTCATTAACTAATGGGGTTGTTCAGGAGTTAAGTACGCATCCTAAAGGGTCTATAAAGTTTGTTGTAGTTAACTTAGAAGAGTTTGAGCTACTAACAGTGGATAGCATGGATTCGTTAGAAACTTATTTTTCTAGCGTAAAAGAGCGCGGCTACCAGCGAGTTGATTATTTATATGCCAACATTATTGCTAAAAATATGTTTGAAAAGGTCTGGCATAACAGCGATGTAGAAGTAAACTTTTATAAAAATTCTGAAAGTTACCTACATCAACATCCAGATGATGAGTATATAAAAACATATTGGCTGTAATTTCACTATTATTAAGCCTCTAAACCATGGGGCTTATTATACTTTCTAAACAACCTTTATACCTTCTTGATAAATTCAAGTAAGTATCGTTTTTGAGTTTTACTTTGTAATCGCCACTATCAGTTGGCATTAGCTCTGTAATAGCGTGCCTTCTTACGAGCGTAGAGCGGTGTATGCGTATAAACCCTTCTGGCTCTAATTGTTGTTCAATGTTTTTCATAGTTTCGCGATGTAAAACTGGCGCACTCCCTTCAATAAAATGAAGCTCTACGTAATTTCCGGCACCATTAACCCAAACAATGTCTTTAATATCTATTAAGCGTACTTTACCTACATCTTTTACGACAATATGTGACGATGGTAATTTAGTATGTTCTTCATCAATATTTTGTTGGTATTTTTGCTCAGCAGCACTGGCGATTGGGCAAAGGTGAATAAGTTTTTCGAAGCACTTTTCTATTCTTGAGGTGGTTACATCGGTGGTTAAAAAGTCCACGGCTCCCACTTCAAAAGCAAAATTTGCAAAATGTCTTGACTGAGCAATAATCACTAACTTTAATTTTTTAGCAAGCTCAGTTAAATGAACTATTTGAGTCGGATCAGAGAGGTTAGTTAGCTCATAAAATAGCACATTATGTTGTAAAGTATCTATTTGATCTAAACGCTTATCAGGTATGTGAAGTTGAGAATTAAAATGCCTATGCGCTTGCACATGCTGAGTTAAAAATGTTGCAAATTTTGATGTGCTAATGTGAGTTAATGCGTGAAACGAAGCAATCATTATTGTATATCTCCTGCTGTCTATAATAATAAAGACCGTGTATTTGAGAAAATATGTGACCAAAAGTTATTTTTAATTAATAAAAATAAAACAATAAGTCTTTTACCCCACCAAACCTGCCCTTTACACCAAATAAAAAGCCGACTGAATAAACCTTATAGAGTCTTATATTTATTCCCCTTAATGTTGCAATTCTTGTAACCAACTAGTTACAAAAATAACAATTCAGGGGAATTAATATGAAAAAAATAAACAATACAGGTGCTCGGTCATTCAAAAAATCGTCACTAACCGTTGCTCTAAGTGGCGCAATACTGGCTGGCTTTTCGTTTCAAGGCTTTGCAGCGGAAGATGAAGAAATAGAAAAAATAGAGCGTGTACAAGTAACAGGCTCACGCATTCGCTCAGCAGAGGCTATGTCATCTGCACCTATTCAGGTTTTAAGCGGTGAGGCTATTGATGCCTCTGGTTCTTTAAATATTCAAGACTTACTATTGGAAAACCCTGCATTTGGTACTCCAGCTATAAGTCGAACTAACTCTAACTTTAATACTGCAAGCGCAGGGGTTGCAACGGTCGATTTACGTAACTTAGGCTCTAACCGTACACTTGTTTTGGTTAACGGTCGTCGTTATGTATCAGGTGTTCCTGGTAGCTCTGCGGTAGATTTAAACACCATCCCGAGTCAATTTATTGAACGTGTTGAAATTATGACGGGTGGTGCATCATCGGTTTACGGTTCTGATGCGGTGGCAGGTGTGGTTAACTTTGTACTTAAAGATGATTTTGAAGGGATAGAGTTCGAAGGGCAGTATGGCGAGTCGAGTGAAGGCGATGATGAATCTCGTCAATTCTCTTTTACCTCAGGCTTAACAAGTAGTGACGGCAAAGGCCAAGCTATGTTTCATTTAGGCTATTCTGATCAGGGAGCTGTGTTTTCACGTGACCGTGAGCGCTCTGCTGTAGACCAATTTTCAGGTATCTATTTTGAAGATGACCCAGTAGCAAATCCTGGTTCTATATTTGATGCAGTAAGCCCGTTTTTATCTTCATTCCCTCCTCAGGGTCGTTTTAGCGCTGGTGATGATACATTCACTTACGATGCTAATAATAACCTACAAGACAGCTTTAGCACCAATGGCGGTGATGGAGTAGACGCAAATGGCTTCAACCGTAGTGGTGTACGAACAATTGCAATACCTACCGAGCGCTACTTATTTGCATCAAATGGTAGCTATGAGTTAAACGACAAACATAGTTTTTTCTATGAAGGTACTTACGCGGCAACAACAACAGTGTCTGAGTTAGAGCCATTCCCATTCGCTTCTGATGATATTTATGCAAATGGTCAAGTACCTATTGAATTTAATGTAAACGGTGAAATACTGCGTAACGCCTTTGTACCAGATGATATTTATAACGCAGCAACTGACACCGATGGTGATGGTTTACGTGATATCTTTTTTGCAAAACGTTTGAGTGATATTGGTAACCGTGGCGCGCGAGCTGAGCGTGATACTTTTCGTTTAGCGCTTGGTTTCCAGGGGGAAATAGCGGACGGATGGTTTTACGATACTTACTACGTATACGGTAAAACAAAAGAGCAACAAGTTTCTGGTGGTCTAGTTAATGTACAAAGCTTCCGTCAAGGCTTAGAAGCCGTTATTGATAGCCAAGATTTAGATGGTGATGGTATTACTAATGAGGCTATTTGTATTGATGCAACAGCACGTGGATTTAATTGTGCGCCAGTAGATATTTATGGCTTTAATTCGTTATCACAAGGTGCGATTGATTTTGTAAGTGCGCCTAGCTCGCTTGCAACATCGGTCGAGCAAGAAATCATTGGTGGTAATATTTCTGGTGATTTATTTGAATTACCAGCTGGTGTAGTCGGTATTGCTGCTGGTTTTGAATACCGTGAAGAATTTTCTCGCAGCGAATTTGATGCGCTACAGCAAGCAGGTTTAAATGCGGGTAATGCGATTCCAGCAACTGAGGGTTCATTTGATGTAACTGAGTACTATGTTGAGGCAAATATTCCAGTACTTGATTCTGTAACGATGAATGCAGCCGTGCGTTTATCTGACTACTCAACCGTAGGTAACACAGAAAGTTGGAACGTAGGTGTTGATTGGAAAGTAATGGATAGTTTACGTGTACGAGCTACGCGAGCTCGTTCTACACGTGCCCCAAATATTGATGAGCTATTTTCTCCACCTTCGCAAACTTTCCCTAGTGGTTTAAATGATCCATGTTTAGGTGTTACCAATAGTGGCGGCGGTGCTTTAGGTGACGCCTGTCGTACAGATGTTGGCGTTGCAGCTAACATAGCAACAAATGGTGAATTTGCACTTAATCAATCCGACTTACAAGGCATTAGTGGCTTTAACCGTGGTAATCAAGACTTAAAAGAAGAAGTGGGTGACTCTGTTACTGTTGGTGTGGTATTTACACCAGAAGAGTTAATTTCAGGCCTTGATATAACACTTGATTACTTTGATATTGAAATTACAGATGCAATTGTATCAACACCTCGTCAATTTATACTTGATCAATGTTACGGTGGTGGCGATACAAGCTTTTGTGATTTTATAACTCGTCGTAGTGGTCCTTCAGGTAACAATAGCGCTGGTTCACTTGAGTTTATCGACAGCGGTGTATCTAATAGTGGTGGTTTAGGAACTGAAGGTGTTGATTTAACATTAACATACGCTACAGACATTGGTCCTGGCGCGTTTAGAACCCGCCTTGCATATACCTACTTAATAGATGGTTACAGCATTCCACTTCCGGGGGCAGACAAAGATGAATTTGCAGGTGAAATTGGTGCATCAGAGCACAAAGCTAACTGGAACTTTGGTTATAAACTTAATGATTTTGATTTTAACTGGAGCCTAACTTACATTGGTGCTGCTGACTTTGATGATCAATTTTTAAGTGGTTTTGGTATAGCTCCAGGTGGTATAGGAATAGGCTCAGTAACGTATCATGATGTACAAGCTAGCTATCATATAAACGATTCAATGGAGTTATACGCAGGCGCTAATAACTTATTTGATAAAGAGCCGCCGCGTATTTTATCTGGCGTAAGTGGCTCAAGCACTGGTACTGAAACCGATGCAGGCACATATGACCCAATTGGCCAGTCATTTTACATAGGCTTTAGAAGCAAGTTCTAACCAATAGAGCGACTTTAATAGCATTGTTTAATTAATTACGTTCGCAAAGCCCCAGCAACTACTGGGGCTTTTTTATTGCAAAAAACAAGTAAAGCAAATGCTTATATTTTGTTTGTCCCAAAATAAAGGGTTTTTGCCCACTTAAACCAAAAACAACGCCACTGGTAACAGTGGCGTTGTTTAGTACTGGGAGGTGGCTAATATAGTAACCGAATCGCTTAGTTATTTAACGATTTATCCCTATTTGTGCCCTCATTATTGAGGGCTTTTTTTTGCTTAAATCTAATCTAAGTAAGCCTTGAGCATCCATACAAGTTTTTCTTGCTCAGAAATATAGTCACTCATTAATGACGCAGTACCTTCATCGTCAGCATCACCAGCTTGGTTTAATACATCGCGCTGCATTTTTATTAGTGTGCTGTAACCCGCTAATAGGTTTTCTACCGCTGCAGTGCCATCACTAATGTTTTTGGCTTCTTTAATTTGACTTACTTCTAGATAGTCAGAAAATGCGTGTAGTGGTGCTCCATCTAGCGTTAAAATACGCTCTGCAATCTCATCTACTTTTTCTAGTAGTAAGTTATAAATTTCTTCAAACTTAATGTGTAATTCAAAAAAATTACGGCCCTTAATATTCCAGTGAAAGCCACGTGCATTCATGTACTGAATTTGGTAGCTGCTCAATAAAGTATTGAGAGATTTTATAATGTCTTCACTTTTTTCGCTGTTTAAACCAATGGCATTTACATGTGACATAACTTGCTCCTTGAATAACGGTTTGTTTGTTAACTAGTGATAAGTATTACGGAATTTAACTATGTAGTAAAATTGTTTAAATTTATTGAGTTGATAGTTTTAATCTATCAAAATTCTATGCCGTAATTAGGTTTACTCTACTATTAGATATGGGTCTGGTTAAGTTAAATACTACCTTTTGAAAGTAAATAAATATAAAATCTGCGTAAATTATGATCTAAAACAAACTTTATTCAAGGTAGTATCTCGCGCTTTTTATTTATTGATTTAGGTCAAAAATCACTCTCTTTATTGGCGCATAATTAGGTCGTTGAAACAATTAGGAGAGACAATATGGACGCAAAAACAGTAAAACAAAATAAGGCAGAGTTAATTGTGGTCGGTATCGCAGTGGTTGCATTTTTACTGGGGGTAATAGCGCATTTAGCAGGAGCAAGTTTGGCAAACTCAGCTACGTTTGGCTATATTGCAGCCCCAATACCGCTAATTTTAGGTATCGTATTTTTAATTAGTTATAAAATAGCAGCCAATGCAGAGGACTAATCATTCTCACTTAAACATTTTAAAATATAATCGAGCACTTGGCGTGAATAAATCATACTGGTATGGCTTAAATGAAACACTTTATGTTCAGCCATACCTTTTAGTTTAGTCTCATCGAGTAATACGGTGCCATCTGATTGGCTGCCTTTAACGATTAATGGCATTAGCCCAATAGGTAAGTCGCCGGCAATACTATAAAGTTTGGCTTTAAAGGGCCAATTACCATTTTTAGTTAATAAAAATTCCACGCTATTTTTTAAAAATGATTCAAATCCTTTTTGCTTCATTTTTTGCGCAATATGACTACCTTTGTGCGGGGTACCTAAGGTAATAACTTTAGATACATAGTGGCTAGCTGCTGAACTTGCTTCTAAATAAGCGCGTGCAATTAATCCACCCATAGAGTGACATACAAGCGCGGCAGGTTCGTTAGCTATACATTCATCAATTTGAGCAAAAATAGTATCGCGATTTGGGTCAAGCGTATTGTAGGTAATATTGAGTACAGTCATCCCTGATTCTTCAAGGCGCGAGCAAAGAGGGCGCATAACAAAACCAGACATATACAAACCATGCAAAACAATAACGTGTTTAACTTTCATAGGCCCTCTAATTTATTGTTATTACATTAACTGCTGCGGCTTAATTTCAATATTAGTTGTATCGGTGCTTACCCATACTTCACCATCTTGTACGGTAATAGTGAGTTTTATATTTCGATCAACTAAATCGGCTAATGCTTGAGTAGCTGCATAATCGAGGCTAAAAATACTTAAGTTTTTAAATTCATATAACTTAGGCTGATGCTTTTGCCACCAAATTGTTTGATTATTTTCGCCGTAAGTATAAAGCACCACTTTTTTAGATTTATTGCAGGCTTTTTTAAGGCGTTTTTCATCAGGTAGCCCCAACTCAATCCATAGCTCTATTTCTTCACTGTAGTTTACATGCCAAAGCTCTGGTTCATCATCAGCACTTAATCCCTTAGTAAATTCTAAACCATCGCAACTATTTAGCGCAAAAGCGAGTAAGCGAATCATCAAGCGTTGATCCGTTTCTGATGGGTGCTGCGCTAATGTTAAATTAAAATCTTGGTACACGTAACGATCCATATCGCTTAGCGATAACTGCGCTTTAATAATGGTAGATTTAAGAGCCATAATGTCTAATCTGAAAAAATTTGCGCCAGTATAGCGCAATTAAATGAATTGCCAGTTAAAATAGCGTCAAATTATACGTTAGGAGTTAAAAATGGCTATCCAGTGGTTCCCTGGGCACATGAATAAAGCCCGAAATGAAATTAAAGAAATAATGCCACAAATGGATGTGATCATTGAAGTGCTAGATGCACGCATTCCTTATAGTAGCGAAAATCCAATGGTGACAACTTTGCGCGAAGGCAAACCGGTCATCAAAATATTAAATAAGGCTGATTTAGCCGATCCAAAAATGACCCAAGCGTGGAAAGATTACTTTGAGCAAGAAAGTGGCGTCAAAGCCATTGCTTTTGGGCATGATAAGGCCGCTGAAGTACACCGTATTAACGAGCTTTGTAAAAAATTAGTGCCACATAAAGTAGGTGCCGATAAGCAAATTAAAGCCATGATAATGGGTATTCCAAACGTCGGTAAATCTACATTAATAAATGTATTAGCTGGGCGTATAGTGGCAAAAACAGGTAATGAGCCTGCAGTTACTAAAGCGCAGCAACGCATTAAGCTTGAAGATGGCATTATGCTTTACGACACACCAGGAATGCTTTGGCCTAAAGTAGAGAACGAAAACTCAGGTTATCGTTTAGGTGCAACTGGTGCAATACGTGACACCGCACTGGAATACGAAGAAGTAGCAAGTTACACCGCTGAGTATTTACTACGTGCATACCCAGAGCTTTTAAAAGCTCGCTATAAAATTGCCGAACTGCCAGAAAGTGACTGGGAATTTGTAGAAATGGCCGGTAAAAAGCGCGGCTGTATCCGAGGTGGTAATCAAATAGACACGTATAAAATGTCTGAAATACTAATAAACGAACTTCGTGACGGCATTATTGGTCGCATCACCATGGAAACCCCTGCCATGCGTGAAGAGGAAGAAATTATGGTCGCAGGATTGCGCGCTGCTGCAGAAGCTAAAAAGGCAGCCAAAGAAGAAGAGAAAAAACAGCGCCGTGCACGCGCCAGAAAAAACCGCCGTTAATGGATTAATTTATGTGAGTATGCGACTCGCTAAATTACAGACATAAAAAAAGCCCGAAAGGGCTTTTTTAGTTTCATATCTACCGTCACCGATATGAGCAATGTAGCAAGTAAAATAGTAGGGCGGTTACTTATCATCAACATCAAGGGGCGTTGCGGTTCATAACAAGTAACCATAGCTGTTTACGTGCGCCACACGTTGTTTCAGGGTCGAGAAACAAATCAGTTCATTCCTTAACAAGGGGTATGCATTCCGTCTTGTTGATATTGATTATCAGTTAGATCTAATAAACTGTCAACACCTAAATGCAAATAATTCTTATTATTAAGCTTTGAGTTTTGTATGTTATGATAAAAATGGTTTTATAACTATTACATGATGTGCCATTAAATAAGAAATGTTTATTACTATTAGCCACTTAAGTCATTTTACTTAATCGTATTTTTAAGTGGCATTATAGTTAATTACTTTAAATATTTATTAGAGGCGATATTTTAATTAATTACTTTTTTAGATGTTATGCGTAAATTAATTTGCTCCACAAGCACTTTATCTTGTTCATTTAGGCGCCCTACAATAAGCAAAAAATCGCTACCGTCAGTTTTTATTACTTTAATAGTTGTGTTATCAAGTTTAGTTTTACCGTATGAAGCTTCTATCTCTTTTATATCTTTAAAGTGACTCAGGTCTGATTCAAGTTTACCGTCATCGTTTTTGTAGTAACTAAAAATATAGTTCTCGGTTATCCCATTTCCGTCTTCTCGATAATCAAATACTGCATCACTATAAAAATAAAGTATGTCTTCGTTTTCTGGTGTAAGGCGGTTTCGCTTTAAAAAGTGTATTTGGTAAGGCCATAAACTATCTCCTTTTACAATTGCGGCATTAGGTAAAATATTTACCTCTTGAAGTACACCTAAAAATAATAAAGGTGCAAACGCAAGCGAGATTAAATATTGTCTGATTCGCCAATGTGAATTGTAATGTAGGGCTTCTTTCCTTGTATCGGTTTGCTCAATGTAACTAACTAGAGGCAACCATAAAAATGGCATTATACAAATCACTATAGTTGCGTATTCATCCATACGATAAGCGAAAGTACTGGCAAGTACTATTAACCACAGTATTACAGCAACCCAACTAGGCATTATTTTATTTTTATTAAACTGTTTTTGGCTGTGCTGAGCTAGTGCTTTGTACAGAGGGTAGTACCATAAAAATGCAAATACGCCTCGAGCAATAGGCATTATGCTTGAGTTGTCACGCTCTTTAATGGCCTTAAAATTACGATAGCTCCAATAGTTAACAAATAGACCTAAACTCAAAATACTGTACATAATAAACTTACTCACAGATACGGCATAAAATGAACTACTTTCAAACTTTATATTTTTAGCAGACTCTAATCGCCAGTCAGCAATAAAAAATATGAGTACTAAAATATAGCCAGCTAGTATGTATTTTAGCCAGCTATAACCAAAGCTATCCAATACATCTGCTGCAGTTTGTGGCGTATCGCTAGCTTTAGCGTATTTTAAAATAGAGTAATGAGTTGCCAATATCAGCTTTTTACGCTGTGCTAAATAGTCATCTATTTGAGCAGCTTTTATATGATCTTGTTTTGCGTAATAGTCATAACTCAGTTTTAAAACGTTATCATTAAATTCAACGGCTGTTTTTAGATTAAAGTAAGCGTTATCAATTTCTTCTTTGTTGTTGTCAAATCCCCAACCTTTTTCTGAAAAATGCAGTTTTATTGTGGTGTTAATTATATTCGGGTAGTCAAAATAAAGTGGGTCGTTACGATTTATCTGCTTTGGTTCGTAAACGCTATTCTGTATTTCACTCGCATAAAAATCAGCTTCGTAGCCTTCATCTGTTTTTTCCCAGAATTCACTAATTAAATATGATTCTCTGGTTACTAGTTTACCTGTTTTTTCTTGCTCACTAGTTAACATGACTTCATTAATTGATAAGCCGTTTAAAAAGCCTTGATAATACTCAAAGTAAGATTTAGCAACGCTGTTTAAACCACTGCTGGCTATATTGCTTCTGCGATTAATTGCTTCAAATTCAGCATACGTGTATTTGGTTTCAAAACGTGATGGCTCAGATGCTTTCTCTGCAATAAAAAAGTTATCCTCTACAGATATATTAGTATGTACAGGCTTTTGCGACATGGAGGTTAGTATCGCTTCATTTTGATCGTCAATTATTAGGGCATACCCATAATCGGGTTGTGCTAAATATTCGAGAGTTCCTCGTTGGTAGCTAACCGTAGGGTCGAGCCAGTAGCGTTTGCCATTTTGTTTAAGCGTAACAATTACGTGATTAAATACACTTGCCGAGGGAGGAAGTTCTTTTAAACGTTTGGTTTCTTCTGTATCAACTAGCGCAGGGAAGGCCTCTATATCCATCGCTTTTAATAGCGAAATAAGCAGTACAGTTTTATCTTTGCAATCACCGTATCGTAGCGATAGCGTTTCTGAGGCTGGTGTTGGTTGATGTGAATTAGTGCCCATCTCAAGCCCTAAGTAACGAATTTCGTCTTGACTAAATCGCAGCGCTGCTGCAATTTTATCTGAAGTTTTTGTGTAATTTGATTTTATGCCTTCAGCTATGTCTACAATACTGTTGGGAGTTTCTATGGCTGATTGATAAAGTGGATGTGCCCAGTTAACTACCTCTCCCCAATCGTCAAACTCAGAAAAATATACTTGTGTATATGGGTCGTACCACGTAGGAGTTTGAGAGTTTTGCTCTAGTAGGGGGGCTTCAAATAGAGATATAGAATAATCTGTACCATATTTATTAGACGCTTCTCTAATATCGGTTGCGCCGTTGATTGTATTTATATGTAAAGGCGTTTTCTTACCCCAAAGCACGCGCATTTTTTGTTGTACTACCGGTACAGACCAGTTAAGGGTTTTCCTTGTACTAAATTTATTAGCATATACAGGGTTGCTCCCCGTAATTGTGTAGCTGTAATCGAGTGTGTCACCACTGCGCATATCATCAATAATGATATTTAGTGAAAGGCTACCGTTATAAATACGATTTGCTAATTCAGGTTCACCTTGTATAACCGACATTTTCGCACTACTAAGCTTATCTATACGCTCATTATTTCTAATAATTGTTAAGCTATTTAATATTAGCGATTCGTAGCTCGGATCAAAATCAAGGCTAAGCTGACTAATATAATCAACACCACTTTGATTTATAGCTTTCATAGCTAGGCGGGTATAACGTTGTTGCTTTTGTCTATTTGGAACATATATTTGGTTATCAAGTAATAGGTATAAAGTACCATCTCGCACTTTTTCCAAGTCACTTTTTTGAGGTTGCTTGACATTATGATGAATAACCCACTCGTTAGGCTTATCTATTTCATATTGCTTAGCAAATGCTGATGTGTTGTAAAACAAAAAGCTGAAGGTAAGTAGCCAACTGGCAAAGTACAGAGAAGTCCTTTTCATTATTAATTCTTATTATTTATTATCAAAGGTTCTACCACGTTATTTTATTAATAAAGTGACGTATTTTAATTTAGCTTATCACACTAAATGAATTGTACAGAGCCCTACTGCCCCGTTATTTTTACGTGCTCAATGAAACATATATTTTAATAATTTTAGCGATTTATTCAGTGTATTTATCTGGACGTTTGTTAATGAACTTTGATTTTTATGGGGATAGGCTATGACAAAAATTAGCCAAATTATCAACATTATTGATAGTCATAACCATCTCAAGGTAATCAATACAAAATTAATAAGTACTGTACTAAATACCCTGATTATTAAATAAAACATAATAGTTTTAATGGTTTATATAATAATCAGTGTCATTTAATTGGTACTTCATTCAAATCTAAAAAAATTTTATTGAATTGATTGCATTTTAAGCGACTTGTATGGTGATGTTCGCTTGAAGTAATGCTATACTCCCGCCGAATAATTTATCGACTTTATTAAGAGTAAAATAATGGCAGATTTATCGAAGTACAGAAACATTGGTATTTTCGCGCACGTTGATGCGGGTAAAACCACTACTACTGAGCGTATCCTGAAGCTTACAGGTACTATCCACAAAACTGGTGAGGTTCATGATGGTGAATCTACTACAGATTTCATGGATCAAGAAGCTGAGCGCGGTATTACTATCCAGTCTGCGGCAGTAAGCTGTTTCTGGAAAGATCACCGTTTCAACGTTATCGATACTCCTGGACACGTTGACTTCACAGTTGAAGTTTACCGTTCACTTAAAGTATTAGATGGCGGTGTTGGTGTATTCTGTGGTTCTGGTGGTGTTGAGCCACAATCAGAAACTAACTGGCGTTACGCTAACGAATCAGAAGTTGCACGTATTATCTTCGTAAACAAATTAGACCGTATGGGTGCTGATTTTTACCGTGTAACTGAGCAAGTACGTAAAGTACTTGGTGCTACTCCACTAATCATGACTTTACCAATTGGTATTGAAGATGATTTCGTTGGTGTTGTAGACGTGCTAACTAAAAAAGCATACATCTGGGACGAAACTGGTCTTCCAGAAAACTACGAAATCACAGACGTTCCTGCAGACATGGTAGAAAAAACTGAAGAATACCATGAGATGCTTATCGAAACTGCTGTAGAGCAAGACGATGACCTAATGGAAGCGTACATGGAAGGTGAAGTACCTTCTTTAGAAGATATCAAGCGTTGTATCCGTAAAGGTACTCGTGACCTTGCTTTCTTCCCTACATTCTGTGGTTCTGCATTCAAAAACAAAGGTATGCAACTAGTACTTGATGCTGTTGTTGATTACTTACCAGCACCTACAGAAGTTGATCCTCAACCTCTTATGGATGAAGATGGTAACGAAAACGGCGAGCATGCAATTGTATCTGCTGATGAACCTTTCAAAGCGCTTGCATTCAAAATCATGGATGACCGTTTTGGTGCATTAACTTTCGTACGTATCTACTCTGGTAAGCTTAACAAGGGTGACACTATCCTTAACGCGTTTACTGGTAAAACTGAGCGTGTTGGCCGTATGGTTGAGATGCAAGCTGATGAGCGAAAAGAATTAACTAGCGCACAAGCTGGTGACATCATCGCTATCGTTGGTATGAAAAACGTGCAAACTGGTCACACTCTATGTGATCCTAAGCACCCAGTAACACTTGAGCCAATGGTATTCCCAACTCCAGTAATCTCGATTGCTGTACAGCCTAAAGATAAAGGCGGTAATGAGAAAATGGGTGTTGCTATCGGTAAAATGGTTGCAGAAGATCCATCTTTCCAAGTTGAGACTGATGAAGATTCAGGCGAAACTATCCTTAAAGGTATGGGTGAGCTTCACTTAGATATCAAAGTTGATATCCTTAAGCGTACTTACGGTGTAGACCTTATCGTTGGTCAACCACAGGTTGCTTACCGTGAAACTATCACTCGTGAAATCGAAGATAGCTACACGCACAAGAAACAATCTGGTGGTTCTGGTCAGTTTGGTAAAATCGACTACCGCATCAAGCCAGGCGAAGTTGCTTCAGGCTTTACGTTTAAATCATCAGTTGTTGGTGGTAACGTACCTAAAGAATTCTGGCCTGCAGTTGAGAAAGGCTTTAAGTCAATGATGGGCGAAGGTGTTCTAGCTGGCTTCCCAGTACTAGACGTTGAAGTAGAACTTTTTGACGGTGGCTTCCACGCAGTGGATTCATCAGCAATCGCGTTCGAAATCGCTGCTAAAGGTGCTTTCCGTCAATCGATCCCTAAAGCGGGCGCACAACTTCTTGAGCCAATCATGAAAGTTGACGTGTTCACTCCAGAAGATCACGTTGGTGACGTAATCGGTGACCTTAACCGTCGTCGTGGTATGTTAAGCGACCAAGAAGCTGGTTTAACTGGCGTTCGTATTAAAGCTGACGTTCCGTTATCAGAAATGTTCGGTTACATCGGTTCACTACGCACAATGACATCAGGTCGTGGTCAGTTCTCTATGGAGTTCTCACACTACGCAGCATGTCCACAAAACGTAGCTGATACTGTAATCGCTGCAGAAAAAGAGAAAAAAGCTGCTAAGTAATTAGCACTTTAACTCTTTAAAAAAACCCGCACATGTTGCGGGTTTTTTATTGCCAAAAATTTATATTAGTTATTTTTGTGGTAATAACCCTTTTAAATATCCTTCACCTTCGCTTTCTCAATTGTTATAAAGCAGGAATAAACTACACACGCTTTTTGAACGAGTGCTATATCAATAGCGAAGAAATAATACCAACCTGCATAAATCTTTGATCAATTTAACGAATTAAATTGCACTATAACGTCGTTAAAAATTTTTTATTTAGAACAACTAGATACAAAAATTTATGCCTAGTTCTAGCGTAATTTTCTTAACGTTAAATAGGCCTCATATATAAGCAGATTGGTATAAAATGTGTTTCATTTAAACCATTGTTTATTTGTACTGTTTTTAGGGTTGAGCTAGAAAATGGTAAGTCTGTTAATTTCTATAATTGGCGACTCACTGAACAAACGCAAGCTGATATAGCTAAGCTTTATAAAAGTAAAATATGTGATAAAGCCAATTTTTCAAATAATTCGCAATGTAATGCTTAACTGCATTATTGATGGTAATAAAAAAGGAGCAACTTATTGCTCCTTTTTTGATTTTTATGGCTTTTTATTTAGCGCTAATTAAACTTTTTTATCGCTTTAGCTTTTAGCGCTTTCATCTTTAGCTTGCGTGACTTACTAAAGCTTTGGATAGGCATTGTAACCATATGCTCTTGAGGAAGAGGTGGGGTAGTTTGTGGATAAGCACCTTCCTTTGGTACTGAAATCTCTTTCAGGTGCGTTTTAAGCGCCTCTAATGTTGTGTCGTTATCAACTTCACTAGGGCAAATAAATATTCCCATTTTTCTTAGTTGTACACCAAGCTTGATACTACTTGTGTAGCGAATAATTGGAGCTCCCAAAATCAAGCCGAGTAAAATAGGAGATAACCACCAAAAGAATACAGGCGTAAAGTAATACGAAACACTACCCCAAGCTATGGCCACTAAAGTTGAAAATAATGTATAACCAAATGCTTCTTTCCATGGGACCATTCGCCCTTCGCGAGGTTGAGCATCCCATTTTACTTTTTTACCTAAAAATACACACAGTACAAAATAAGCATGAAAGACCATCATTAATGGCGCAACAATAATTGCAAATACGGTCTCGATAATTGAGCCCATTATAAGTCTAATTGAGCCACCAAAGCGTTTGTTTCTGTGGATAAGAGTAACAATTACGCCCATCAATTTAGGCATTAATAAAATAACAATGGTTAAGTAAAGTAACGAATCAATTAGATCTGTTTTAGCTATTTGCCAAGTAGGGAATAACTGATAAACACGGTTAAAGTAAACGTCACTGTTGAGCGCGCGAGTAACTGCATCTATAGTGCTAAGTGCAAGCATAGAGAGCCAAATTAATGATGAGATATACGCTGTTGCACCTAATAAAAAGTGCAGTTTACTCATTAGTTTTAATTTTGACGAAGATAATAGCCCTAAGTGCTGAATATTACCTTGTACCCAACGTCTGTCGCGTACAGCGTAATCTAGAATATTACTTGGTACTTCTTCATAACTACCTTCAATTTCAGATAGTAGTAGTACATCCCAACCAGCACTATGAAGTAACGATGCTTCAACAAAGTCATGACTTAAAATTTCGCCGCCAAAAGGTGCGTTACCTTCAAGTGTTGGTAAACCACAATAATTAATGAATGCTTCAACACGAATAATTGCATTGTGGCCCCAGTAGTTGGCTTTATCTGTTTGCCAAAAAGCAGAGCCAGTAGCGAGCATTGGGCTATAAAGCACCGAGGCAAACTGTAAAAAACGGCCAAAAAAGGTGTCTTGGCGCACAGGAATAGGGATTGTTTGAATTAAGCCAGCTTGTGGGTTATTAATCATGCTAGTTGTTAGTTCTAACATACATTTACCTGTCATTACGCTATCGGCATCAAGTACAATCATGTGATCGTACTGGCTACCCCAACGTTCGCAGAAGTCGGTAAGGTTACCTACTTTACGGTGTTTGTTGTCTTCGCGGCGACGATAAAATACGTGTTTGGCAGTATCACCAAGACGTTCACATAATGCATGCCAAGCACTTAACTCATTTTTAGCTATTTCTGAGTCTTGTGTGTCACTTAATAAATAAAAATCAAAATTATCAAGCTGACCAGTTTCTTTTAAAGATTGCAGGCTAACTTCAAAGCCCGCAATAACTCGGTGAGTATCTTCGTTATAAATAGGCATAACTACAGCTGTTTTTTGCTGAGCAAGGGCTGTATTATCAAACTTAATAGGTTTAATACGTTTTAATGTTAATGGGTCGATACGAAATAATTGCAGCACAAAACCAATTGTACCACTGCAAAAAGCCGTTACTATCCATGCAAAGGTAATAGAGAATAAAACCAAAAGGGCATATTCAAGCAAGGTCATACCGTTTGAGCTTAAAATCTCAAACATAATAGATATGCCGTACCCCGATGTGCCTAAGGCAGCAATGGCAAATAACCATACTCTGAGTGTTTTGAATGGCATGGGTGTGCCTTTTCCTTTATTACTTGATGTCATTTGGGTACCAAACATAACTCCATACCTCGCTAATTTCTTTGTCACGTAACTTTAACGATAAACGCATATCAACGGGTTGATCGTCCTGTGGTGCAATTTTAAAGGCTACACGCCATCCTTGTGAATTTGGAAGTTTTTGCACATTTACATCGGTTACTTCACCCGTTGTAAGTTGAATGTCTGCGTCTAGTTTTAGTTGCTCAGAAAGGTGATTTATATCTGAGCCTGTAAAGTCTACGGTAAATTGGCGGTGACTTGGTGGTGGCGGATTATCTTCACCTGGCAGGGCTGCGCTACCAATTCTTGTTCGTAGTACACGCGCTTTTTCGTGCTGAGTTAAAAAAGCATTAAAGGTAGTCATTTTGTAGCTTAGTTTTAATGAATCCCCAGCTTTCATTGGCTTTTCAGGTACCCAGTAACTTACAATATTGTCGTTAGTTTCTGTATCGGTTGGTATTTCTACTAGTTCTACACGGCCATTTCCCCAATCGCCTTTCGGTTCAATCCATAGGCTAGGGCGGTTATGATAATGTGCTTCTGTATCAAGGTAATTATTAAACTCACGGTCACGCTGCGCTAAACCAAACCCTTTTGGATTATTGTATGAGAACGATGTAACACTTAACTGAGAAGGGTTGTTAAGTGGGCGCCATACCCATTTATCATCGGCTGATTGAGTTAGTAAGCCGTCTGAGTCATGAACCTCAGGGCGGTAATCATCAAAAAACTTAGTGCTGTTTTCGCCGTGATAAAACATACTTGTTAGCGGTGCTACACCCAGCTTTTTAATATCTTTACGCGCAAAAATTTGCATATCAACATCAACAAGCATGTTTGTTGTAGGGTCTACATTAAACTTATATGCGCCAGACACTGACGGGCTATCTAGCAGAGCAAAAATAGTAATATTAGTTTGATCTGGTTTTGGTTTAGCCAACCAAAACTCTTTAAACATCGGAAACTCTTCACCTGAGTTTTCAGCGGTATCTATTGCTAAGCCGCGAGCAGATAAACCATACACTTGGTTTGGTCCAACAACTCTAAAATACGATGCTCCCTGAAATACCATCACTTCGTCTTTATACTCATTGGTATTTAATGGGTAATGCACACGAAAGCCCGCATGGCCTAACTGAGTGCCGGCAACACTCTTTGCTATTTCTTCTTGTAAAGGGGCTGCTGTTCCATCGTATTGGTAAAAGTCAGTGCTAAAAGGTAAGCGGCTACGGTTAGAGTCGCCATCAACAGTATTTATTGTAACGGGTGTTTTATATAAAAATCCTGGATGGAAGAGTTGCAATTCGTAAAGGCCTTCGTCTTTCCAAACTGACTTATCTTTTTTAAATCGAATTGAACGGTAGTCTTGGTAATCAATATTATTTAGCGCTTCAAGTTCAATATTTTTAGGTGGTACATATTCTTCGCTTGCGAGCTTTTTAGCGCGAGCGCTAATTACATCAAATAAGCTACTTTGCGGGATTGCTACGTCACCTGTTGCGGCTATTGCTTGGTTGCTATTGCCCCAAGTTGAAAAAATAATAAGTAGACCCAGTAATGGCGCTGACTTCTTTGGCCACTGTGGCAGTTTTTGGGTTAATTGTTTCATTCTCATTCCTTAATAAAAACACACTTATTTTTACGTATTAGGGTAAATATTGATTTTTGTTTTAGTTTGTAAATATCGGCTTACCACTTACAGCAAAATCTGAGCCCGTTTAAAAAGTTCAGCTTTTTCAATGAGTAATTAAACCTAAAAAATAAAAATTAGTTAAGTTGTGTAAAAATCACTCAAGGTTGTGTAGTTGTTACTGATTAATTACTAGAGTATTTACAGATAGTATGACCATATTACGGGGGCTTTAATGAAGCTTGTCTGAATTACATTTGTATAAAAATAAAAAAGCCGCTAAACAAAGCGGCTTTTTAGCTAACTAGTTTAAGTTATTTCTTTTTAAATCTGCGAAGTACAGAAAGTGGTGCTAAAAGAAGCGTTAACCAAAGTAGTGAACCGGCATCATTGTCATCATCTGAGCGTAGGTTATTTACTTTTACAGCAACTGTTTCAGCACTTGATACATTACCAGCACTGTCTTGCGCTTGGACTGTTAAAGTAATGCGGTTTTCAAATTCATAATCAATATCTTTGGCAACGATTAGCTGGCCTTGATTATTAATTGAAACGCTATCGTTACCTGAAACAATAAACTTAACTACAGGAGACTCGTCTGCATTTGGGTCGCTAAAATCTAGCGTGCCAATAACTGTACCTATAGGGCTATTTTCATCAATTGCAAAAACCTGATCAGGCGCTATTACAGGAGTTTGTTCTTCTGGAGTTAGTACAACTTCAGACTTAATATCGATGATTACAGGATCGTGATCTGACGCGCGGTATGCACTTTCTGAGTAAAGCGTTGATTGGTGACCTTCACTTTTATATTCAAGGTTGTAATCAAGCACAATTGGCTCGTCAGCGTTAATATGCCAATCATTTGCTGCAACAACTTTACTAAGTAACGAGTCGGTTGCTAAAGCGTGGTCAAGGCTACCTGCACGGCCAGAGAAGCTGTAAGAGTAGCTAAGTGTATCGCCATCCAACTCAGCCACTACGTTTTTATAGCCTTTTTCGTCAAACTTACGGATTGGATCTTCCATTGCGTAAGCGTTCATATCACCAACAAGAATGATATCTTCGTCTTCTACACCGGTTGGTTTTCCATCAAGCCAGTTGCTAAATGCGGTCGCAGCTTCGGTACGAATTTCATTCCAACAGCCTTGGCCATCACCTAGGTCGTCGTTATTGTCATCGCCACAGCTACCTTTAGATTTAAGGTGCGCCACAGACACAGTGAATACTTCATCTGTTGAAAGTGATTTGAAGCTTTGCGCAATAGGGGCGCGGTTGCTGTAATCAAATGGGTAATCAGTAGTGATTGCCGCAGTGCCTACTTCTTCTACTTTATCTGCGCGGTAAATAAGGGCAGTAGTAATTGCATCGGTACCAATTTGGCTTACATTAAAGTCAACATAAGCATAATTGTTAGCTGTATCAGCATCGTTTAGTGCATTTACTAAACTTGCAATAGCGCTAAATTCACCAAAGCCATCGTTTTCAATTTCCATTAGGCCAACAACATCTGCCTGCATGGCGCTAATAGCGCTAACAAGCTTAGCTTCTTGGCGAACAAGCTCTTCTTCTGAATCAGCACCGCGGCTAGTTGGGAAACCACCGCCTTGGCCATCACCATTAAAGTAGTTAAGCACGTTAAAGCTAGCGATTCGTAAATCGGCCTCTTCACTTTGCTCCGGCGCATCTTCACGCGCATTGGTTGCTATAAACTGCGGTGTAACCGTTGGATGAATACGGTACGTGCTAAAGCTGTATGTAACTACCCCTGTTACTGCATTTACAGTATCGCCAGTACGTAGTGTGTTTTCTGCAGATAAACCTGCAGCTGGGTAAGCCGTTGGATCTGAGTTTTGCGCTGTGGAGCCATCGTCTAATAATATTTTTTTAGTTAGGTTAGCCGCTTCAACAGCATTTGCTGCATCACCTGGCAATGCAATTTGAGTACCTTGGTACAAACGCTCAGTGGCAAGTTCTACTTCACCATAACGACCTAAGCCGTAATTATTAGTAACAACCAATGTTTGATCTAGGCTTACGAGCATACCTTCGTAGGCTTCTAGATCAGCTTGGCTGTCTAATGGTAGGCTTATTGTAGTTGCAGAGGCGACTTCGCCAGTACCACATACTGCAATTTGTGTTACATCTGCTAGTTGTGTTGAGTCGTAGTATTCATCAACGGTACCCTGTACGCGTACGTGGTCACCTACATTTACATCGGTATCGGTAAAGTATACAAATAGACCTTCTGAGGTCATTGGGTCGCTATCTACATCTGCTGCTAATGAGGTAACAAAGAAGCCATCTAAGCCATCTTCACCTTGAAAATCAGCGGTTACAATACCTTCAATTTCAACAACAGTATCCACTAATGGGCTTGCATCGCCTGCGCCTTGTACAGCGCTAATAAGCGTTTTATCTGCGTCACATACAAGCGGTTCTAGTGGCTCCGGCTCAGGAGTTGGTTCCGGTGTTGTTCCACCATTACCTGCGTGTGAACCTAAACCGTCAAATGTATCTTTATCGTATTCTATCCACTCATCACCAGGAGAAAATTCAGCAGTTGAAGCTGTGCGCCCAGTTGTAATACTGTTTTTACGACGTAAGGTTCTATCTTGAGTTTGTGCTGTATCATCTGACCAAAATGTACCTGGGTCTACGCCTACCTGGCCAAAGCTATCAATAACTGTATCGCCTTGCATTAGTACAATCGCGTCATCGCCATTAAAGCCAACACCGCCACTTTGTAAGTCTGCAAAAGCAGCAAGAGTATCATTCGCACTTGTATGGGTAATTACATAAGTTGTTTCGGCAGCTAAGGTGCCTTCAAGTGAAATGACTTGGCTAGCTTCTGTTTTACCATTAAAAAATAGGTTGAGTGTTACACCATCTAAAGCAATTTCTGAAGCGCTATTATTATAAAGCTCAATCGCTTTGTTATTACTGCTTCCTTCAATATATTCAGAAATGATTAGATCGGCGGAGGCTGGCGCACTGAGACTTGCTATAACAAGTGCTAGTGGTGTTATTTTTGTTTTAAACATTTTTTATTATTCCCGTGTATTAATCCCAAAATGGGACAACCAGTGTAGAGAATATAAATGACAAAAATAATACAGAAATGTTAACAAATGTAAATGAGAAGGCAGAAGTGCCTTCTCGAAAAATTATTTACTTATTATATAGGTACAGTGCGGCTTGCTTTGCAAAGTAGGTTAAAATACCGTCAGCACCAGCACGTTTAAATGCGAGTAAAGATTCCATTATGGTGGCCTCTTCTGCTAACCAACCGTTATCGATTGCAGCTTTATGCATTGCATATTCACCGCTTACCTGATATGCGAAAGTAGGTACACCAAACTCATCTTTTACACGGCGTACTACATCAAGGTATGGCATTCCTGGCTTCACCATCACCATGTCTGCGCCTTCTTGTAAGTCCAGAGCCACTTCACGTATAGCTTCGTCTGAGTTAGCTGGATCCATTTGATAGGTTTTTTTATCGGCACCTTTTAAATTACCGGCTGAACCTACAGCATCTCTAAATGGTCCGTAATAGCTAGATGCATACTTAGCTGAGTAAGCCATTATGCGAGTATGAATGTGACCATCCGCTTCAAGAGCCTCACGAATAGCGCCAATACGACCATCCATCATATCCGAAGGAGCAACTACATCTGCGCCAGCTTGCGCATGTGAAAGCGCCTGCTTAACCAAAATTTCGGTTGTTACATCGTTAATTACATAACCTTCGTCATCAATAATGCCGTCTTGCCCGTGAGTGGTAAATGGGTCAAGTGCTACATCAGTTATTACACCTAGCTCAGGGAAAGCTTCTTTTAGTGCACGCACGGTACGCTGTGCAAGCCCATCATCGTTATATGCTTCTTCAGCAAAAAGAGATTTTTTATCAGAAGGTGTAACCGGAAAAATAGCTATTGCCGGTATACCTAATTTAACAAGTTCTTTTGCTTCATCTAAAAGTAAATCAATTGATAAGCGCTCAATACCAGGCATAGACTCAATCGTTTCGCGTCGGTTTTTACCTTCAAGTACAAACACCGGAAATATTAAATCGTTAACTGTTAATTGGTTTTCAGCCATTAAGCGGCGAGAGAAATCACTACGGCGCATTCTGCGCATGCGGGTATATGGAAAAAGGTCGAGTCCTGATTGGGCCATAATCTATGCTCCTACTGTGGTATTGGAAAACTAATTACTTGGTTACGACCGTTTTGCTTGGCGTAATAAAGTGCTTTATCGGCATTATGAGTAAAAAGCTCAGGGTTGTTTATATCATCTGTAACCGCGGTGTATGCTCCCGCGCTCACGGTGACATTAATAAATGTGCCTGCTACATTTATTTGATTAGTTTCAATTGCTTTACGGATCCTATCTGCAATTTCTAGTGTGCCATCGTGAGGTGTATTTGGTAATAAAATTACAAACTCTTCCCCACCATAGCGTGCAACTTCATCAAGTGGACGCTTCAAATGTTGCTTAATGGTATCAGCAACTGCACGAATAACTTGATCGCCGGTCAAGTGCCCGTAGTTATCGTTTACACTTTTAAATCGGTCTATGTCGAGCATAATAATACTCAATGGTGTTTGCTCACGTCGAGAGCGACGAAGTTCCATAATGAGTTTTTTATCAAAAAAGCGTCGGTTTTTAACACCTGTAAGTGCATCTTCCATATTAAGCTGCTCAAGCTCGTGATTTTTATCTTCGAGTTCACGAAGTGTTACTTGCAACTCAAAAGTACGCTCATCAACTTGTGACTCTAGTTCCTTTTGAGTTTGTTCTTGCAACATTAAACGCTCTTTTAGAAGTGTATCTTGGGCTGCATTTTCAGCAATCAAGGTTTGTTGTGTAATTACTTGCTCATCTCGCTCTAAAATAAATAACTTCATTACTGAGTAACACAAACAAAAAGTACTACTAAAAAAGCAAACAAATACAAATCCTAAGCTACTTCTACTAAGCGGGTACAATCCAAAAACAGCAATAATGAGATAAATCAGAACAAGTAAAAAGAATGTCAGTGCAACTATCAGCGCTTGTATAGGTTTTGATGGTGTATTGCGCATGCATATTATTGTTGTAATTAGGTAATAGCAAACAACAATAGGTGTGGCGATTAAGCAATAAATAGTTAGTAAAGCGTTAGGCAAAGCCCAAATAAAGAGTAAAGTAACAGCAAATATGCTGGTTACTATGCTTTGCCCTGTAATTAATTTAGATGTTTTTGTTTGGCATAATTGTTTTTGTAGTGGTAAAAAAATTAGCGTTGTGAGCATTAATAATACTGGGATCATAAACTGCTGTGCAGCAGGTAGATTAGGGTGAAAGTAGCGAACCCCAAAGCCACATAAATACGCAAGTAGTACGCCTAGAGTGAGGGTTATCACACCAGCGTAAGCAAAGTATAATTTGCGTGAAAAGCCGTATAAAACTAAGCAGCTCATAGCAAGCGAAAATAAAAAGCCAATAAGTAACCCAAAAACTAAATTAAGTTTTGTTTTATGGATTAGATAGGCGTCTTGCTGCCAAAGCGTAATAGGCACGCGTAGCCCCGCAGCATTATTTACTTTAATAATTACAGTACTCACACTATTTGCAGGTAGAGTTAGCTTTGCTAGTAGAGATTCGCTCTTAAGCGTTCGCTGTGAAAGCGAAAATGAATCACCAAGCTGAGTATGCGATAGTAATTTGGAGTTATAGAAGTGATAAATCTGTGCTTCATTTAAAAGCGGGTTATCTAAGGACAGCAAAGAAAAGGTATTCACTGTTAACGTATTTTTAATTGTAAATACTAGCCATACAGGGCGCTGCTCAAAACCTAAGTTTAAAGGCTCATTAGTTATTGCTCGCCAATCAGACTTATTATTTATATAGGCATCTTGTGCAGAGGTAGGTGAGAAAGAATAACTTAATGTATCTACTTTTATAGATTTAAAGTTTTTAGTTACAACAGGATTAGCAAAAGAGCAAAAAGAACAAAGAAGCAATAACAGGCCTAAAAATACCTTTGCGCACGTCATTAACGATTCTCTAAACCAAAAACACGGTAAAAGTTTTTTGTCGTTTGATTTGCGACTACGCTTTCATCAATTTGATAAAGCTGAGCAATTGTTTGGCAAATATAAGGCAGTAACGCGGGCTCATTTTTACGTGATTTCGGCTTTGGCTTTACTGTTCGTGGAATTAAAAAAGGTGAATCTGTTTCTATTAACAGTCGTTCTAAAGGAATACTTGGAACTAATTTTTGCAGTTCTTGGCCGCGCCTTTCATCACATACCCAGCCAGTTATGCCAATATACAAACCTAATTCTAAATAGCTTTTAAGTGCTTGCGCATTACCCGTAAAGCAATGAAGTACACCCCGTACGTTATATTCTCGCAGAATACTCAGCATATCATCACTTGCATCGCGTTCATGCAAATATACTGGTAAATCTAGCTTTTCAGCCAAGGCGAGTTGGCGCTTAAAAACATTACGCTGTACATCTCGAGGTGAAAAATCACGATTATAATCTAGGCCACATTCACCAATCGCTATAACTTGCTTGTTGTTTGCAAGCATAGTTAATTGCTCTTCTAATTCATTTGTAGCTAATTTAGCGTCGTGTGGATGAATGCCTGCCGTTGCGTATTGATGGTGCTTTATAGCAAGCTCAAGTGATTGCTTACTACTTACTAGATCACAACCTATAACGAGCATTTTTTTAACGCCCGCAGCATTAGCGCGGGCAATTACGTCATCATGAACTTGATCAAATTGATGATTAGTTAAATTAACGCCTGCATCAATTAAATTATCGATCATTACTGAGTGCGCTTCACACGAATAGAGCGGTTTTGCCCATCTTTGCGCAATAGGAATGAATTAAATACTCCACGACTAATAACAACAGTGTCAGACTCTTTTAGTTTAAGACTATCTGAACCAATTTGACGCCACTCTTGGCTATTATCAAGGCTAATAATAAGTTCGCCATATGGTGCTTTTTTTACTGATGATACGAGAGCTGTAATATTTTCATCTTTATCTTTGGTAATTTCTTTATGCTCTAATCCAAAGTCATCGCCTTTAGCTGCAGGAGCAGAAGCTGTTACCGCAGCAACGGGAGCGCTTACGTTAGGCGTTATATTAGCGACTGGCTTTGGCGGCGTAAGTGTTTTTTTCTCGCTTGGTTTTGTTAGCGGTTTGCCTGCAACTGTGTTGTCGTAGCAAAGTAAGCGATTAAAATCATTTTCAATAAAGCTGCATGCTTGTAATGCTTGAACGTTAATTTCTTGCGCTGTAACGGTAGGAGCGCTTAGTAAAACCAGTAGTGAGAGTAGTTGTTTTTTCATTTTATTCCTCAGATTCCTGTTGTTCTTTAGCGCTATAAAATCTCGCTAAAATTAAACCTAGCTCAAATAAAAGCAGCATAGGAAATGCTAATAATGTTTGTGATAGCACATCCGGTGGCGTTAAAAACATAGCCACTACAAATACGCCAACCACAATATATGGGCGCTTTTCTTTTAAACTTTTGGTCGTTGTTGCACCACTCCAACATAGCAGCATTATGGCTACGGGAATTTCAAACGCTACACCAAAAGCAAAAAATAGCTTAAGTACAAACCCTAAGTAGCTACTAATATCCGGCGCTAGGGTCATCATTTGTGGCCCTACACTGGTAAAAAAGCCCAATATAATAGGCAGCACTACAAAGTAACAAAAGGCAATCCCACCATAAAACAATAAAATGCTTGAAGCCAAAATTGGCATTAGCATGCGTTTTTCATGTTGGTATAAACCAGGCGCTATAAACCCCCAAATTTGGTGCAATATCCACGGAATAGCGCCAAATAAAGCAATAAACAGCGTTAATTTAAAGGGGGCAAAAAAGGGCGCAGTGACATCTGTGGCAATCATAGTCGCTGTACTTGGTAAGTGTGCCACTAAAGGTGCTGCTACAAACTCATATATATCATTAGCAAAATACACTAAGCCAATAAATATTACGAAAATGCTTAAAAGCGCTTTAATAAGCCGATCACGAAGCTCAATTAAATGAGCCACAAACCCTGATTTAGCTTGCTCAGTCATTATTTTTTATACCATGTAATAAGTTGACCACAAATAGAGGAATTAATTTCACTTTTTTTCATCAGGTTGTTCGTTAGCTGGTGTGCTTGAGGGGATTTTATAGCTATGGGTAACCGACTGAGCTGCCTTTTGCAGCTCGTCTACCGATTGTTGTAGCTCTGGGCTTAAATCTTTGAGTTCTTGTTGCTCTGCTTTTTTAAGGTTTTCGTGCAGCTCATGAATACGTAGCTCTTCACTTACTTCTGCCTTGACCGAATTAGCCATCGACTTTACCGTTTTTACCCAGCGCATTACGGTACGAATAGCTACCGGTAAACGCTCAGGGCCAAGAACAACTAAGCCTACGATAAAAACTATAACAAGCTCCCACATTCCCATACTCGTTAAACCTTAGTATCGTCTTTGGTTTTTTCAGTACTTTGCGTATCTGTTGGGGTGGCTTTTTGAGATTCTTGGATCTGCTCTGCTTTTTCGCTGTCCGAATCTTTATTTTGATCATCAGACATTGCTTTTTTAAAGCCTTTTACTGCGCCGCCTAAGTCTCCGCCCATACCGCGTAGTTTTTTAGTGCCAAAAAGAAGTACGATAATTGCTAAAACAATTAATAATTGCCAAATGCTAATGCCACCAAGACCCATGGTTATCTCCAACTTATAAATGCTTAAATGTTTATTTTAAGTACTAATTATACGCCCTGTGGCATAAATAGCACTTAGTTTATGTGTTGCGCCACGCCGCTATAAAACTAATTGCCGAAGCTGCTATTACCACACCCGACGCGATGTAGTCGTGCTGCAGATAACATAGCGCTGAAACAATAAGTGTAGCGCTACCAAAAAGGCTAAGCACTAATGCTTTATGTGACACTTTATTAGGCTGTGAATGCTGTACTTGCGGACTACGCTTTAAATTTTGATAAATTAAATCAGGTAGTTCTGGCATTTTTTCAGCCCAAAATGGCAAGTTAGCATACATTTGTTTCATTACTGATAACGGGCCAACTTGCTGTTTTACCCATTCTTCTAAAAATGGTTTAGCTGTTTTCCATAAATCCAGTTGCGGGTATAGCTGTCGCCCAAGGCCTTCAACATATAATAACGTTTTTTGTAATAAGACTAACTGCGGCTGTACCTGCATATTAAAACGGCGTGCAGTATTAAATAAGTTAACCAGTACATGGCCAAATGAAATTTCAGCCAGTGGCTTATTAAAAATAGGTTCGCACACGGTACGTATTGCAAATTCAAACTCTTCGATGCTGGTATCGGGTGGTACCCAGCCAGAGTCAACATGAAGCTGTGCAACTTGACGGTAATCGCGATTAAAAAAGGCAATAAAATTTTCAGCGAGGTAGCGCTTATCTTCTTTGTTTAGCGTGCCAACAATGCCACAGTCGATACCAATATACATCGGGTTTTCAGGGTGCTCGCGAGAAACAAATATATTGCCTGGGTGCATATCTGCATGAAAAAAACTGTCTCTAAACACTTGTGTAAAAAATACCTCTACACCGCGCTCAGCTAGCAATTTCATGTTCGTGTTTTGCGCAATTAATGATTCGGTATCTGATACTGGTATCCCGTAAATACGCTCCATTACGAGCACATTGCTTCGGCTATAATCACTATAAATTGCAGGTATATATAATGATTCTGAGCCTTCAAAATTACGCTTTAATTGAATGCCATTGGCCCCTTCGCGCATTAAGTCGAGTTCATCGAGTAGTGTTTTTTTGTATTCTTTTACTACTTCAACAGGGCGAAGACGCTTAGCTTCGTTAAGTATTTTAGCCAGTACTTTAGCGAGCTTTTCCATTAGCGCTAAATCGGCATTAATTTGTTCGTGAATGTTTGGCCTAATAACTTTTATTACTACATCTTGCTCAATGTTTTGAGTATCAATCAATTTCGCTGTGTGCACTTGCGCAATAGAAGCTGATGCGAGTGGTGTTTGTGAAAATTCACTAAATAGCTCGCTTATATCGTTAATTTCGAGTGCTTTTTCTATTATTTGTTGTGCAAGTTCACCTTCAAATGGCTCAACTTGGTCTTGTAAAAAGGCAAGCTCTAGTGCGATGTCGTGTGGGAGTAAATCTCGGCGGGTTGAGAGCATTTGGCCAAACTTGATCCACACAGGGCCAAGCTCTTGTAGAGCTAAGCGCAGGCGTAAGCCAGCCGGTTTTTCTTTATGCTTGTTGCGTAACCAAAACAAGCTGCCTCGA
Source organism: Pseudoalteromonas sp. S3178 (assembly GCF_005886985.1). Taxonomy (NCBI): domain Bacteria; kingdom Pseudomonadati; phylum Pseudomonadota; class Gammaproteobacteria; order Alteromonadales; family Pseudoalteromonadaceae; genus Pseudoalteromonas; species Pseudoalteromonas sp. S3178. The sequence continues at coordinate 33,524 of NZ_PNCW01000066.1, forward strand.
GCCAATTTACCAAACCAAGGAATTTTGTGTTTAGGTACTAACTCGTCTAACCCGTAGCTAAGTAGTGTTTTAGTGATGTAATACAAACGTGCAGTCGACACAAAAAATCCTTAGCGAGGTTTCGAAGATGAAAAAGAGTTTAATAAAGCATTTATACGTTGCTCAACAGCTGCCACTTTACTTTTTAGCGCTCTATTTTGCTGTTTAAATTGCTCAAGCTCTAATGGGTGAATAGTAACTGCGAGCTCATCTTGGCATAAACTTGTGAGCATACTACTTATTTTTGAGTGAGCTTTAGCGCCTTGATGTTTAAGCATCGTTAGATTTTGAAATAACAGTTGAGCAGGAGCATCACCAATATAGTTAGATAGTTGCTCAGGCCAATCAATATCTAGGCTTGAAAACGCATTGCTATATGTCTGTGCAATGTTTAAGTCGCCTTGTAAATCGAGCTTATCTTGGCGAATTAATTGGGTTAGCATTGCCGGGTTTTTAAGTGCTAACAGTGTATTTATATCGGCGCTTATCATGCAATCTGCATTTTCGTTATTTAGTGCGCTGTATAAATGCAATTGCTCATCACTGTAAATTAGCTGAATACTTTGCTGCCAGTCTCTTACTTCAACTACTAAGCGCTGATGTTTAACTGCGCTTAGCTTTTGTGACAATTGCGGGTCAAGTTTAAGTGCTTGATTTAGTACTCGCTCAATAAGCGATAGTACAAAATTAGGTAACATAAAAAATTCAGCGGGTGTTACGCCACTATTATTGTTAGCTGTATTATCAAGCGCCATAAATGCCTGCCTTAATATTTAAAACCACGGTGTAGAGCAACAATTCCGCCAGTAAGATTTTGATATGTTGTTTGCTCAAAGCCGGCATCTTCCATCATCGCTTTTAAAGTATCTTGATCTGGATGCATACGAATGGATTCTGCTAAGTATTTGTACGATTCACTATCGTTAGCAACTACTTTGCCCATGGTTGGTAATAAATTAAACGAGTAAAAGTCGTAAGCTTTGCTAAGTAGTTCATGTTCAGGTTTTGAAAACTCTAAAACAAGTAAGCGACCACCTGGCTTTAAAATGCGGTACATAGAGCGTAGTGCTTTGTCTTTATCGGTTACATTACGTAACCCAAAGGCAATGGTGATCACATCAAAGCTATTATCTGGGAATGGTAGCATCTCGGCGTTCATTTGAACGTAATCAATATTGCCTACCAAGCCAAGGTTATGTAGTTTTTCGCGGCCAACTTTAAGCATAGATGAGTTAATGTCGCCCAATACCACTTGACCGGTTTCGCCAACCAATTGACTAAATTTTGCCGTTAAATCGCCAGTACCACCGGCTAAATCAAGAACGTGGTGACCTTTTCTAACACCTGAACTTGCAATGGTTTGACGCTTCCATAAACGATGCACACCAAAAGACATTAAATCATTCATTACATCGTATTTTGCAGCAACTGAGTGAAATACATCAGCAACCATCGAAGCTTTGTCGTTCTCGGCTACGGTTTTATATCCAAAATGCGTGGTCTTTTGTTCGGTTTCGTTCATGATTAATCTCTATCGTGACAATAGAGGTTAGTGTACTTGATTGTACGCGGTAGGTGCAATTTGAATATGATTTATCAGGTAATTTATTGTCCAGCGGTGTAGCTGCTTAGCCCTAAAGAGCGAGCTTTAAATGCCGCATGAGAGGCTTTTTTTGCTAACTTATTAAAATCATCTTCGTGTTGATGCTGGGCAATTCCTAATGATAGGTCAATACTAGGCAATTTAACCCCAGTTTTTGAGCTGACAAAGCGAAGTTTTTCCACACCATTACGTACCTTTTCGGCAATGACATTCGCTGTTTCAGGGTCAATATTAGCAAGTAAAACAGTAAATTGATCTTTAGCTGTGCGCCCAGGTAATCCACTTTGAAAAACATATTTTTGCACTTGCTTTGCGACCTTGTTCAATATTACCTCACCAATAATGTCTCCATAATTATGTGTAAAGTGATCAAGGTTATCTATTTGAATTGCTATGGCACAAATAGACTTTTGTTGATTGCTCCAAATTTGGGCTTGCTGCGTTAAATAATGGCGCTTATAGAGCCCTGTTTGGGTATCGACTATATGTTGCTTTCTAAGTTGGGTTAGTTGTTTTTGTGTTTTTTGATGCAGCTGTTTAGCTTTACTTAATTCTTGTTTAAATAGCTTATGCTGATTTAACAGTTCTGCTGTTTGGTTGTTGAGCACTTTAAGTGCTTGGCGGCTTTGCTCTATATTCTTTTCGTCAAGTGTATGCACGCATTCACTTACTTGACCCGCAAAACGGATTATTTGTTTTTCTGTAGTTTGCGCATTATTTGAAAGTGAGTTTATAACACCATCCACATTTTGAATCATGCTCACTTGCGTTGTATGGCCTGTATTTAAAAACTCGCTATAGAGCTGTTCTATTAAAACACTATCAATATTATCATTTGCAGAAATTGCACGGTCTAAAGCGGTATTAAGCTTGTTATTTACTTGGCTAGTATAAGTGTAAATAACTTGATAGTTCAGCGGTGTAGGAGGAAGCGAAAAGCGCTCTAAAAAAATACACACTTTAGTCATTTTTTCTTGAGCAATAGCCATGGAATCATGGAACATCATTATTTAATACCAACTAAGTACGCATAAGTGCAAATTTGAAATATCTCATTCCATGAGGCGGTTATGCGTCCCAGCTTTTTATTGTTTTTTACTACAGTAATCGTTATATCGGCTATTTAAAAGCAAAAATGAGGGTTAGGGAACATAAATTTAACTTTAACAGCTCAATAGCTGTTTTTCTCATCAATTGAGCTGATTTTTATATACTTTAATGTATAAAACCTTAAAGCTTGGGAGGCCAATACGGTAAAGCTCATCTCATTTACTTGCTATTTATTTACCCTACGATAGCTTAAAGCAATCTGTTGTATTACTAAGCTAAATTATAATGAATTATTTATTACCAAAAACGTTTCGCCAGTCTCTTTTTAGTATGGCTGTTTTATGTTCATTAAGTGCATGTCAAATAACAACCCCAAATGCAAATGAGCAATTTACTAAAGTTGCACAATCTATTGTGCAATATAGAGAAAGTACAAGCCCTTATAGCAGCCCTCAGGGTGTTGATGGTTATTTATTAGCTAATTTGTCGCCCGAGTATTTAGAGCAAGAATATAAAAATAAAATACAACTCTTAGCTGATTTAGATGCAGTTGATACCGCTAAATTGAGTGATGAAAACCAGATTAACTTTAGTATTATTCGTGCACAGGTACAAAACAGTGTTGATGAATATGTATTTCATGCGCACTACATGCCGCTTACTTCTGAATATGGCTTTCATTCTGGATTATCTTACATGATAAACAGCTCTCAATATAAACAAGAGCAAGATTTAGAGGTATATCTAGCACGTTTGTCACAAGTTCCACGCTTTTTTGAGCAAAATATCTATTGGATGAAAAAAGGCCTGGAAACAGGGCTCACTCAGCCAAAGGCGGTACTTAAAGGTTACGAAGACTCTATAACAACTTATATTGTTGACGATGTAACTAAGTCAGAATTTTATAAACCATTTTTAACTAATACTGCAGGTTTAAGTGATAGCGACTTTTATGCTGTTCAGCAACAAGCTAAGGCAGTTTTAAAAAATAAAGTTATCCCTGCTTATAAAGATTATTTAACGTTCTTCACCCAGCAATACCAACCTGGGGCTCGTACAAGTATTGGTATTTCAGATACGCCTAATGGCGAGGCACTTTATAAAAATAGAGCTAAATACTACACCACCACGGATATGACACCTAAAGAGATCCACGAGTTAGGCTTAAAGGAGGTGGCTCGTATTCGTAGTGAAATGGAAACGGTCATAGCAGAGGTAGGTTTTAAAGGCACGTTTGCTGAATTTGTTCACTTTTTACGAACCGATCCACAATTTTATGCAACAACACCAGAGCAGCTTTTAAAGGAAGCGGCTTATATCGCAAAAAAAATGGATGCGCAGCTACCTAAGTTATTTCATACATTACCGCGTATGCCTTATGGTGTAGCGCCGGTGCCTGCAGCTATAGCGCCAAAATACACAACAGGGCGCTATTCAGGCTCAAGCCGTGACGATCAGGCCGGGTTTTATTGGGTAAACACGTATGCGCTTGATAAGCGCCCACTTTACGTTTTAGAAGCGCTTACGTTACATGAGGCTGTACCTGGGCATCATTTACAAATATCGCTAAATGCTGAGCTTGAAGATTTACCGAGCTATCGTCGAAATGCGTACCTTTCTGCCTTTGGTGAAGGGTGGGGGCTTTATTCTGAATACTTAGGAATAGAAGCTGGCTTTTATCAAGACCCATATAGCCGCTTTGGACGTTTAACGTATGAAATGTGGCGAGCTGCTCGCTTAGTGGTTGATACTGGCATGCATATGTATGGCTGGAGTCGTGAGCGTGCTATGAACTTTATGAGCGAGAACACGGCGCTTTCACTTCATAATGTAAAAACCGAAACCGACCGTTATATATCGTGGCCTGCGCAGGCACTTTCATACAAAATTGGTGAGCTAACAATTAAACGTTTACGCACTGAAGCCGAGCAAGCACTAGGGCAAAACTTTGATATACGTGAGTTCCATCATCAAGTATTGCGACATGGCTCTGTGCCATTATCGGTGTTAGAAACACAGGTTCGTTTATACATTAAAAATGAGCTAGAAAAATCGCAAAATTAACGCTCAAGGCGTATAAACCTTGAACAAATAAAGGTGTTGTGTCATTTTGGCGCAACACCTTTTTTATTTTTTAAAACAGCCATCAAGGGGCCTTGGATGAGCAATTTTATAATTTTTAGCATTGATGTATTTGCGAGTATTTTTATTGTCGCACTTGGGTTAATTGTTCTTACTGTTATTATTTTTTATTTTCGTGATATTACACAAACAAAACATGCAATTAGGCGTAACTACCCGGTTATTGGTCGCTTTAGGTATTTTTTTGAACGCCAAGGTGAATTTTTTAGGCAATACTTTTTTGCCCAAGACAGAGAAGAAATGCCATTTAACCGCGCAGAGCGAAGTTGGGTTTATCGTGCGGCAAAAGATGTAGATCGCACAGCGGCATTTGGTTCAACGCAAAGTTTGGAAGTAACTGGTACGGTCATGTTTATGAACTGTGCTTTTCCTACTTTAGATGAAGAAGCGCTCGACCCAAGTAATGTTACCCTTGGGCCGCATTGCAAAACACCTTACACCACAAATTCATTATTTAATGTGTCAGGTATGAGCTTTGGTGCACTTTCAAAACCGGCGGTACGTGCTTTATCAAAAGGGGCAAAGCTTGCTGGATGTTGGATGAACACGGGTGAAGGGGGTTTGAGCCCTTACCATTTAGAAGGTGGGGCCGATTTAGTATTTCAAATTGGGACAGCAAAATATGGCGTGCGTGATGAGCATGGAAACTTAAGTACCGATAAGCTAAAAGAAATTGCAGCTCATGATCAAGTTAAAATGTTTGAGCTTAAAATGAGCCAAGGTGCAAAGCCAGGTAAAGGAGGCATGCTACCTGGGCGCAAAGTAAATGCTGAAATAGCAAAAATTAGAGGAATACCCGAGGGGCAAGATTCAATTAGTCCAAATGGTCACCCTGAAATTAAAAAGCCTAGCGATATTTTAGATATGATTGCCACGGTGCGAAACGCGACAGGTAAGCCGACTGGCTTTAAAGCCGTAATTGGTGATTATACTTGGCTTGAAACACTCTTTGCTGAAATAAATCATCGTGGTATAGAGTCAGCTCCTGATTTTATTACTATTGATAGTGCCGATGGTGGCACGGGCGCTGCGCCACAGCCGCTATTAGATTCGGTTGGTTTACCACTGCGCGAAAGCTTACCGCTTGTAGTTAATATGCTTGAAAAGCATGGTCTTAGAGAGCGTATTAAAGTTATTGCATCGGGTAAACTTATTGTTCCTTCAAAAGTGGCGTGGGCACTTGCGCTTGGCGCCGATTTTGTTGTGTCTGCTCGCGGACATATGTTTGCACTAGGGTGTATTCAGGCCATGCAATGTAATAAAGATACCTGCCCAACGGGTATTACCACTCATAATGAACGATTGCAAAAGGGCTTAAATGTTGCAGATAAAGCGCAGCGGGTTGCTAACTATAATAGGTATATTCATTATGGCGCTGGATTAATTGCTCACTCATGTGGTGTAACAAGTGCGCGCGAATTAGGGCGTAAACATGTGCGAATAGTGCAAGAGAGCGGGCTTTCTGAGCCGTTAGATAAAATTTATGAGAACTATCAATAAAAAACATCATTAAGAACTATCAACAAAAGCTTGAATTAAAAGGCGCAAAAGCGCCTTTTAATTCAGTTGGCTTATTAACAAGCTAAAAAAAGCGTCTTTAGTATCGCAACTGCAAGCGTTAATAATGAGTTGCTCACCCAGAGCAAGAGTTTGCTTTTGTACGTCAAGGCGTGTGCTCTCATCGCTAATGCTATCAATATCAATCACATGCGCTAACCCTATGGTGCGCCTAATAAGCTCAGCGCCACAGTAACCAATGGCATCTTGCAATACGTTTTTTATAAAGTATTGCGCATAAGCGTCGCTATTAAGTGTCTGATCTACTGTTTTGGTATTGATTAAATTAAGCCAGTGTTGTTCAAACAAAGTGTAAGTTTCGACAATACAGCTAAGTAAATGTGTTTGATAGTTACGGCGCGTGACAAACTCTTCTATATGCCCTGCTTGCGCGCAGTAGTTTAGTAATAAATTACCAATAAAAGAGCCAATATCAAATCCTATAGGGCCAAAAAAACCAAACTCAGGGTCAATCATCTTAGTTGTGTTCGTATCAACAAAAATGCTGCCGCTGTGCATATCGCCGTGTAGTAATGTTTGCGGGTTAGATAAAAAATTAGCTTTTAATTTAGCTATTTCTAACTTAAGTACTGGGTTATCGCGAAGAGCCTGCACTTGCGCAGCTAGCTGCGCAGGGAAGTTATTGCGCTCGTGATCTATGTACGGATCGCTAAAAAATAAATCTTCGGTTATTTGGCAAAGCTCAGGGTTAGTGAATTGCTTAACTAATGCTTTTTTGTGTTGAGCGGCTAAGTAAAAATCTGAGTTGTAAAAACCGGTGTGGCTTAAGTAAGTAGCCACATGCTGGGCTAATTTAGGAAACTGCTGTGCGTTATTTTGTGCAGCGCGCAATATTTGTAAGCTGCCTAAATCTTCTAAAATAGTGAGTGCATAATCATGATTGTAATGCAGCACTTTTGCGGTGTATTTGGGGCAAATAGCACCATGATTAAGTAATACTTGCGCTTCAATGCGGGCTCTTTCAAGCGTTAATGGCCACGACTCACCCACGCAGCGGGCATAAGGTAGTGCCTGCTTTAAAATAATACTGTTGTTTTGCTCATCACTAACTCTAAAAACTAAATTAAGGTTGCCGTCACCAAACTCATACGCAGATAAGTTTTGCCCTGCGATAAAAAAATCACATTGCTTAGAATCAATTAACGAATTTACGTATTCGATTGCGCGCTGCGCATTAAAAGCGACATAGTTAGCCATAGTCAAATCTCACATTACCTTTTTAGGCATTCTATACCTTTAAATGTTTAGATGTCTATAAGTCTAACTTGAGAGTTATTCAAACTGATGTAAAATACCTTTACGCATTTAAATTAAGCAAAGTCACCATGCAAAACTTAGTAGCAAGCAGTTTAAAATATGAAAACGGTACATTGAGTGTACTAAACCAATATTTACTCCCGCATCAGCAAGTGTGGCACGAGTGCAATAGCGTTGAAGCCATGAAAGAGCTGATCATTAGCCTAAAAATTCGTGGAGCGCCCTTAATTGGTTTAGGTGCTAGCTTGCTTGTTGCTCATTTAGCAGAGCAAGGCGCTACAAAAGCAGCACTTGCTGATGCAATTAATGAACTGGAAGCCACACGCCCAACGGCGGTTAATTTAATGCATTGCATGGCCGCATTACGAAAAGTGCTTAAGCAAAGTGATTTTGTAATAGCTGTAGTAGCCACTGCCGAGCGCCTATTTATTGAAGACATTGAGTTGTGTGAACGTATGGCAACCTTTGGCGCTGAACTTATAAACAGCGGCGATAACATTTTAACGCATTGTAATACCGGCGCATTGGCCACCGCAGGGATAGGCACTGCTTTAGGTGTTATTTATAAAGCGCAGCAGCAACATGGCAATGTACATGTATGGGTTGATGAAACCCGTCCATTATTACAAGGCGGGCGTTTAACTGCGTTTGAACTTGAGCGCTGGAAAATACCATACACACTCATTTGCGATAATATGGCAGCAAGTTTAATGGCGGCAGGCAAGGTTGATAAAATAGTTGTAGGGGCAGACCGTATTGCCGCTAATGGCGACTTTGCTAATAAAGTGGGCACGTATAATTTAGCTGTGTTAGCGCATTTTCATAATATTCCTTTTCATGTTGTAGCCCCCGTGACCACACTTGATACACACACCATTTGCGGAAGTGATATAGAAATAGAGCAGCGAAATAGCGCAGAAGTACGTGGTGTAAGTGGCAGTTTTGGTGAAGCGTTATGGGCGCCAACTAATGCCAATGTTTACAACCCCGCGTTTGATGTAACACCTGCAAAATTAGTAACAGGTTGGGTATTAGATACCGGTGTTTACGATAAAAGTGATGTAGAAAGTGGGGCATTAGTGGCGCTTAAGTAGTCTTAAATACCGCTCCACTTTCCCCTTTGTGGAGCGTATTACCTTACCTATGGAAGCAACGGAAATTGCTTCGCAATCTCAGATTCAGTGCTTTTTGCAACCCAGCCCTCAGTGTTATTAAATAGTCTAATAGCGGTAAATTCTGGATCGCTACCCATATCAAACCAATGCGGGGTAAGGGTTGGTACTGAGATTAAATCGCCTTTTTGGCATAACACTTGGTAAATTTTAGTGCCAATATGTAGACAAAATAGCCCTTGGCCTTTTACAAAAAAGCGTACTTCGTCTTCACTGTGAGTGTGCTCAAATAAAAATTTTTCACGCATTTGTGGCGCAGTTGGGTTCCCTTTAGCAAGCGAAATAACATCTACAGTTTGGTAACCGTTTTGTTCTTTTAAGCGTGCTATATCATTTTTATACGCATCAATGATCTGCTCATTTGTAGTGCTTTCGTTAATTTGAGCATTTGCTTGCCACTGCTCAAAGCGCACATTTACTAAAGCTAATTGCGCTGCAATTTCATCTGCATTTTCTGTACTGGTAAGTACGTTTTTAGGGTTGTTGTCAGCATAAATTGTTAATTGGCTCATATAAATTGCTCTAATTTAACATTGGTAAAATCATGCACATAAGGATGCTCGCTTTGCGTTTGTCCATCACGTATTAAATGAAGTGTTTTAAGGCCTGCAGCTTTTGCGGCATCGAGTTCTGCGGCTACATCACTTAAAAATAATACCTCGCTTGCATCAAATGGCAGCTGTTCAATAATGGTGTTATATGCTGCTTGCTCTTGCTTTGCGCCTACTTTTGTATCAAAAAAGTCGTTAAAAAGAGCGCGAATATCACCGTAGTCGCTGTATTTAAATAGTAACTGCTGCGCTCTTACTGATCCTGACGAATACACATAAAGCGCAATATTTTGTGCATGTTGAGCTTGTAAAAAGTCGAATGCATCTGGGTATAAGTGACCTTTAAAATCACCATGTTCGTAACCAGTTTGCCAAATAAGCCCCTGTAATTGCTTTAAAGGCGTTATTTTTTTATCTTCTTCAATCCAAGTGAGTAAAACGCTAATGACTCGTTCTAAATCGGCGTTAGGCTCATCAATAATCGTTTTTACAGCCGCTATTTGCTCTGCAACATGGGCTTTTTTAGCGTTTAATCGTAAAAAGGTGGCCAATTGCTTTGCTGCATACGGAAATAGCACGTCTTTTACAAAAGAAATACGTGTAATGGTGCCTTCAATGTCGGTTAAAATTGCTTTTATCATTATAAGTTTGCCTCAATGCCTTCTATTTTTATGCGCTCTAGTTCACAGCTAAATAAAAACTCTAGGCCTTCTAAGTGGCGAAGTGCTTCTTTGTAATTGCGTCCAACTACGTACACGCCATGCCCACGAATTAATACAGCATGCTCAATAGGGGTATGTAAGTGATGATCGCTTAACAGCAAACCTAAGCGTTCTATATCTTGGTCGTTTTCAAAAATAGGGATGCTCAGGGTATCTAAGTGTGAGGTAACACCACTGAGCGACTTTTGCATTTCGTAACCTGATAAATTTAACGTATGGCTTTTTATAACTCGCGATAATACGGTGGCTGCAACCGAGTGCGTATGCAGCACTACGTTAGCGTGCGGTATAAGTTTGTACATACCTAAATGCAGTTGCGTTTCGGCCGATGGGTTGCCAGCACCTTTAATGCGGTTTCCTTCATGGTCAAGCTCAATGAAGGTGTGTGTACCTAGTTGGCCTTTATCAAAGCCGCTAGCGGTAACTACAAACCCTGATGCAGTGCGCGATGAAAAATTTCCACCAGTTGCAGGTACCCAGCCTTTTTGGCTTACCCACTTTCCAGCTTCAATAAGTTGTGAAATAGCGGTATTGTTTTGCATACGTTCCTCACTAATGAGTATTAAGTTTGTTATTTTAGACGGCTATACTTCTGTTTTAAGCAATGATAGCATCGCTTTGAGCGCAAAACCATCATTAAGGGCATCACGTGTTTGAAAGTAAATTACCAAATTTAGGTGTTAGTATATTTAGCCAAATGAGTGGCTTAGCTAATCAGTTTTCAGCAATTAACTTATCGCAGGGCTTTCCTGAATTCGACGCTCCCGCACTTTTAAAAACACAGCTAAATTACTATGTTCAGCAAGGTGTAAATCAGTATTCGCCCTCAAGCGGTGTACCACGATTACAGCAGCAAATAGCCAATTTAGTAGAACGAAAATACGCTGCAAAAATTAATGCGGCAGAGCAAGTTACGGTTACATCGGGTGCTACTGAGGCGCTATTTGTTGCTATTCAAACTATAGTACGCCCTGATGATGAAGTCATCGTATTCGACCCCGCTTATGACTCTTACCAACCCGCTATTGAGTTAGCAGGTGGTAAGGCAGTACATGTTGCGTTAAATGCGCCAAATTATACAATTGATTGGCAAATAGTGAGCCAAGCAATTACTAAAAACACCCGCGCTATCATTATTAATACGCCACATAACCCAAGTGGTAAAATACTACAGCCGCAAGACATAAAAGAACTTAAAGAGTTGGTAAGTGCTCACAACATCTTTGTAATTAGCGATGAAGTTTATGAGCACATCACTTTTGACGGCCAGCAACATTTAAGTATGCTGCGTGATGAGCAACTAAGAGAAAAAAGCTTTGTTATATCAAGCTTTGGTAAAACATTTCATAGTACAGGTTGGAAAATGGGTTACTGTATTGCACCTGCACACCTAGCTACTGAGTTTAGAAAAATCCATCAATACGTTACATTTTCAAGCTTTACGCCAGCGCAGCATGCACTCGCCGATATGCTAGAGCAACAGGGTGAGCATGTAGATGAGTTAAGTGGTTTTTATCAGCAAAAACGCGATTTATTAATAAAGTACTTGAGTGATAGCCGCTTTAACATTTTACCAAGCCAAGGCACTTACTTTTTATTACTCGATTATAGTGATGTGTCTGACTTAAACGATGTTGATTTTTGTCACTGGCTTGTAGAGCAGGCAGGTGTTGCGGCAATTCCGCTTAGTGTGTTTTATAAGCAGCCCTCAAATGATAAAGTGATTAGGCTATGTTTTGCTAAAAACGATGAAACCTTAATAGAGGCTGCGCAAATATTATGTCAACTTTAACGCTTACCTTAGTGCAAAGTGAGCTGCACTGGCTCGATAAAGACGCCAATTTAGCCATGTTCGATAAAAAATTAGCAGAGATAACCGCTAACCCCGATTTAATTTTATTACCCGAAACCTTTGCCACTGGTTTTGCTATTAACCTTGATTGTGCAGAACCTGAAAACGGCAAAGTACTCACTTGGCTAAAAGCGCAAGCACATAAGCATAACGCAGTTATCGCAGGGTCGGTATTAGTTGCACAAGGCGACAAAAAAGCTAATCGGTTTTATTGGGTAACCCCTAAAGGTGAAGTGAATTATTACGATAAGCGCCATTTATTTAGATTAGGAAGTGAGGGCGACTATGTTGTAGCAGGACAAGCGCGTAAAACATTTGAAATTAATGGCTTTAAGCTACTTCCACAGGTGTGTTACGACCTTCGCTTTCCGGTGTTTCAGCGTAATAACAACGACTACGATGTAATGATCAACGTAGCCAATTGGCCTGCCGTTCGTCGCCACATTTGGGATACATTACTTATGGCCCGCGCAATGGAAAACCTATGCTATGTAGTGGCCGTAAACCGTGTTGGCGATGACGGTAACGGCGTAGCGCACAATGGCGGTACAGCCGTATACGACTTTAAAGGTGATACGCTCGCTAAAGCAAAAGATAATACGCAAGAGTTACTCACTGTAACGCTCGAAAAAGCACCGCTGGAAGATTTTAAAACCGCGTTTCCCGCTTATTTAGATGCCGATCCGTTTACGCTAACTTAAATTATCTTCACGTAGCACTAAAAATATTAAGTGCTAAAATAGCCGCTGATATTTTTATTGGCGGCTTTATGAATACATCCCTTATTACACCGGTAATTTTAGCAGGCGGCATTGGCACTCGGTTATGGCCGCTTTCTCGCCAAGCTATGCCTAAGCAATTTTTACCCTTGCTTGATAACACACACTCGTTATTACAAAGCACTTTAGCGCGTGTATCAGATAGTCAGTTTGCAAAGCCAATACTTGTTTGTAACGAACAACACCGTTTTATTGCCGCCGAGCAAAGCACAACAGCTAACCCGCAAGGGCTTTTACTAGAGCCGCAGGGTAAAAATACGGCGCCTGCAATTGCGTTAGCTGCGCATTACGCACTACAGCAGGGTATTGAAGGGCCAATGATGGTGATGCCAGCCGATCATTATATTGAAAATTTTGCTGAGCTAACACTTCAGTTAAATGATGCTGTTAAGTTAGCTGAGCAAGGTATGCTAGTTACATTTTCAATTACACCCACCAAGGCGCACACCGGGTTTGGCTATATAAAACAAGGCAGTAAAATATCAGGCTCAAACTGTTTTGAAGTTGCTGAATTTAAAGAAAAGCCAAACCTAGCTACGGCGCAAAAATACTTAGCTGAAGGCGGTTATAGTTGGAATAGCGGCATGTTTTTATTTACGCCACGTGCTTATTTAAATGAGCTTGAACGTTTTGCGCCAAAAATAGCGCACAGTGTAAAAGCGGCATCTCAGTTTTCACACGACTTAGGCTTTACAAGGCCAAACATAGAGCCACTTAAAAGCTGCCCAAGTGACTCTATTGATTACGCTATTTTAGAGCGCAGCAATAATGTAGCGGTTATGCCCGTTGCGCTTAAATGGAGTGATGTAGGTAGCTTTAGTGCTCTTGCAAGTCTTACTAAGCAAGATGCGCACGGTAATAATGAAAACCAAAATCATATAGCGCAAAACAGTACTAATAATTTTGTTATTAGCGAACATGACCATAGTATCGCAACGCTTGGGGTAAGTGACTTAGCCATTATTCACACTCACGACGCCACACTTGTTGCCGATAAAAATAAGCTCGATGGCTTACCTTTATTACTAAAACAATTAGCAATGGGCCAAAGCGATAAACTTAATCACCATCAGGTTGTGTATCGTCCATGGGGTAACTACCGCACTTTGGTTGAAGGTAGTGGTTTTAAAGTTAAAAAAATAACCGTTAATAGCGGTGCTAAACTTTCGACGCAGCGCCATCAGCATCGTGCAGAGCATTGGGTAGTGGTATCGGGTATTGCCGATGTTCGTATTGATGATCAGTTGCTAACACTAAACCACGACCAATCTTGCTATATTGCCGCTAAGCAAATACACAGTTTAGCTAACACTCAACAAGCGCCCTTAATAGTCATTGAAGTACAAACCGGCGCTGTATTAGATGAAAGCGATATAGAGCGATTTGATGATAAGTATGGAAGAGGCAAGTAAGAGCCTAGCGCTTAAATTCAAAATGGATAATTATGAACCATGTAAATAAAGCAAGTAGCTCAAGAAGCAAAAGATTGCGTAAAAAGTTATACCTCGATGAATATGCTATGTTGGGTTTTTCATTTCAGTGTAATTTAACGTTAAAAGATCAAATACAGTTTGATATTTTCTTAGATGATCTCTTAGGACTTATTGCAGCGAGAGATCTTGTTCTTGGGGGCGGCGGTAATGCAAAGTACTTCAATGCTTTTATAACATCTTCGAAGCGATATGCATCACCTAAGAATGAAGATGTTAGTTTCATTGAGGCTTGGCTATTAGCAAACAATAAAGTTTCAAATATATCGGTAGGAAAGTTAGTGGATGTAAATTGCGGCTTCTAAAAACGGGCTTACCCCAACTGCCCACGTACAAACTTTAAATATTGCTCTAAGCTGCGCTGCCAAAGATCTAACGCTTCATCAAGCAGGTTGTTATGGGGTTTATTATCAAGCAATCGGCGCTCTATCTTTTTCAGTTCAATGCCGTAGCGGTTAAATCCTAATTGCAAAGCAGTGCTTGCTTGGCGGTGCAATAACTTAATGCATTGCTCGGGTTGATGGTCTATTAAACCTTGGCAACGTATTAGTTTGTTACGCGCAGAGAGGACAAACTCATTATAAATAGACGACACTTCGTCTTCACTAAACGAACTCGTTAGCGTTTCTGCGGCGGTTTCATCATATAAGGTATCAACAAGCTCTACGGCAATATTTGCTGTCTGATTTGATTGAGAATCACTAAGCGCTTGTCTTAGTTTTTCGTGTTTTATTGGCTTACCCACAATGTCTTTTATTCCTAAAGATAAATATTCCTTTACTTCATCAGGGCTTAGGCTTGCCGTAAAAGCAAGTACAGGGGTGCGCTGGTTTTTATGATCTATGCGTTTTAGCTGCTTGAGTACTTCTTGCCCTGTGAAGTCAGGTAAGTTCATATCAAGTAATACAACATCGAAATGATGGGCTTGCATCAGCTCAATAGCGCTTTTACCATCTTTGGCAAGCTTAATTTTATGCTCATCATCGGCCATAAACTCGATGGCAATTTTTTGGTTTAAATCTAAATCTTCAACAAGTAAAACATCCAGGCCCGTTAGGTAATCCTTTGTTTGGTGGCGCTGCTCTACAAGGCTCAATTCGCCTATGGCAAAGGTTACAGAAAAGCTAAATACACTGCCTGTGCCTAATTGGCTGGCTATTTCCAAGCGGCTGCCTAGCTTTTCTAAAAGTCGACTAGTAATAGCGAGGCCAAGGCCTGTGCCGCCTTTTTCTTTACCGGCACTACTTTGTACATAGGGCTCTGTGAGATAGGCTATTTCGTCGTTTTCGATGCCGGGGCCTGAGTCTTTTACACTAATTTTTATGGTGTGCTCAAGCTGCTTTTCGAGGACTAAGTCGACCTGAATTTTAACACTTCCGTAATCAGTAAACTTAATGGCATTACCCACTAAGTTAATAATTATTTGCCTAAGTTTTTGCTGGTCGCAGTAATAACATGCTTGCTCAGGAATATTACAAATAAGCTCAAATTTAAGCTGTTTTTGCTCTGCAAGCGGGCTCAATAACAAGCATAAGTTATTAAGCCATGTCTTAAATTCTATATCCTCTTCGTAAAGGGCTTCATCGCTTTGATCAAGACTTGCGTAATCGAGTACTTTATCGACTAACAAATTGAGTGACTCTGTGGAGTTAATAATTGCTTCGCAGTAGGCTTTATTACGTGTGTCACTTGTTTGGTTCATGACCAGTTGTGCACTGCCTAGTATGCCATTAAGTGGAGTGCGTATTTCGTGGCTAATAGTTGATAAAAACAAGCCACGTATTTCTAAATCTTTTTGTGCTTTGTCGGCTAATTGATTTAGGTTTTGCTCTCTGCGTTCATTACATAAAAGTGCCATGCCCGCGGCATAAAACATAGGAGCAATAACACCATTCAAAAAGAGTAATAAACTAAACCAACCGCTTTCTGATAACGTTGCTTGGTTAATAGTGCCCATAAAAAAGGAGCGGCCAATAAAGCTAAAGGCAACCAGAGTTAAAATGGTTATATAAACAATACTGCCATTAGGGTAGGGCTTACGTGCATATTTTATAAAAATATAAAGTAAAAATATTGCTTCGGCTATGTGTTGTAAATCGGAGGCTAGTATTCGCTCTTCTAAGGAAGGGTTTATAAATGAGTAGTAAATGAGCATTACAGCGCTAAAAAGAGTAAATGAGCACAGTAATTTAAAGCTTACGCCCCGGTAATTTAAAAATTGGCTCAACGATAAGCAATGTACAAGTGACGCTGAAAACATCATTAAAGTAGCAATACTAATAATAACAAGGTTGTGGCTTTCTACTACTGTGGTAAAGCCTATTGCGGCGCCCAACAATAAAACGGGGTAAAAAATATAAAGCAACGTGCCGGGAGTATTTTTATTTGTTCGCCATGTTAAAAAGTTAAGAAAAGTCATGACGATCATAATCGCAATGCTGGCAAAAAACAGAGTAAAAGAGTCGAGCATTAATATTCCAGCAAAGGGGGTTTAATTGAGAATAATAAAAAGTGTGATATTAAACAAGTTTACAACACATACAAAAACAGACACTTAAGTGTCTGTTTTTAAAGTTATCAACAAATATTTAGATTAACGGATTTCGTCTGGAATATTTTGTTGTGCCCACGAGAGTAGCTCAATACGGTTACGACATTTAGTTTTTCTAAATGCGCTGTATAAGTGAGTTTTAACTGTGTGCGGGCTAATACTTAAATCTTCTGCAATCTCTTTATTTTTAGAACCTTTACTCATTAGTGAGATTATTGCTTTTTCTCGCTTAGTAAGTTTAACAGGCTCTATATCACCTTCGGTTAGTTTATGTAGTGCATCTTTATTAAACTGAAGCATACGATTTAATGCATTACACATTATGTCGCGGCGATACCAAAGTTGATCCTCAAGTAGTAAGCGAATACCTTTCATTAATACATCGGCGTTATCTGTTGTGTAAAACACACCGCGAATACCGCTTAAAAGCGCACGATTAGCGAGCTCTGGGTTTTCGTCTAGATTAAATAATATGATATCGCATTTAGTACGTAAATTTACTAATTGTTCTTTTAGTTTACCCCACGCATCTTTACTTGATGTTTCAATAAACAGAAGTCGAGTTCCTTCAGGTACATCTAAAATATTTGTACCAGTGGTTACGTCAAGGCCTTGCGTTTTTAACAAAGGTTCTAAAACGTTAATACCAATAGTGTTAATTGGCTCTTGATCTAATAACAAAAAGGCTGAACTGCTCATGTTTTTATACTCTTTTATAAAGCTGACTGATTAAGTTTATCACGACTTCCAGACCTTTTGTATTAGAAAGTCGCCGATGTACTCAAGAACAAATACGATTTTACGATTATTTAAACATAAAATGTTGCAAATAAGTAACTATTTTTTACTTTATGATCATGAAAAGCCATAACATTTGTAACTAAATATTTGAGCAGAATATTTTCATAAAAAACTTTAAATTAATTTACTTTTTTGATGTTTTGATACGGTGGCCAGCCCATTTCTTTACCGCCAAGCATATGTAAATGTATGTGATAAACAGTTTGTCCTCCATGCTCATTACAGTTCATTACTACGCGGTAGCCATCATCGCTAAAGTTATATTGCTTTGCCAGTTTAGCGGCAACAACATATAGATTGCCCACTAAATGAGAGTTTTCAGGCGTGATATCATTAATTGTTGAAATTGCTTTTTTTGGGATAATAAGGGCGTGAAAAGGGGCTTGCGGGTTTATATCTTTAAATGCAAGTGTGTCTTCGTCCTCATAAATAATATCTGCTGGGATTTCTTTATTAATTATTTTAGTAAAAATAGTTTCTTGGCTCATGCTGTGTCCCTAATTAAGTGGTACGAAATTTAAGCTCACTAATGACAAACTTTCAAAGCGGTGTCAAACTGAAATCAAATAAAGGAGTTAATATGCTTAAACCAATTTTAATAGGTAGTGCTGTTGCATTACTACTTAGTTTTTCTGCTAATGCTGAAAATATTCACTTTCCTGAAGAGTTTGTACCACTGCAAGTGGGTGATCGTATGCTAGAAAGCTCTTTGTTTAGCCGTATTGATGATGTAGAGCTTGCACCGGGTACTTATCAACTAAAACTCAAATATACAGACTTATACGAAGATGATTACGATACACACGAAGTTGTAGAGTCAGAACCGTTCTGGGTGAATGTAACCATTGAAGCAGGTAAAGATTATACCTTAGTATTTAATCGTGCTGAAAATGCAGTGTCTGCAAAAGTGTTCGCTGAAGCACCACAAGTGAGTTTAAAAGCAAAAAGTAGCGCGGTGGCGAAACCTTTAAGTGTTATTCCTAATACCCAGCTTGCAAGTAATAAACCTGCTATGCAAAACACAGTTCCAGCCGGACCTTCACGCCCTAGTCAGCCAATAAAGCCTATTGCGCCTATAAATGGAAAAGGAATGCCAAGTGCACCCCAGATGCTCGACTTTTGGTGGCAGCAAGCCACGACATCAGAGCGAAAAGCATTTTTAGAAAAAGTAACGAAGTAAAATAATACAAAAACAAAAGGGCCAAATTCAATTTGGCCCTTTTTAGTTAACGCTATTATTTATTTAAATAATGCGTCAATAGTACCTTGTGCAAGTGGGTGGTAACCCGGACGTGCTTTTAAGTACACGCTTTGTGCCCACTCTTTTTTGCCGTTAGTGATGAGTGATTTATATAACGGAACAATTAATTTACGGCGACCAATACCTGATAAGTGCTTATCAAGCGCAGGGTAAATTGGCTGATAACCATTACCTACAGCAAGCATAAACCACGCAAAAGCTCGCTCAGCGTTAGTTGATTGCGTTAAGTTAAATTGATTATCTAGCTCGCTCATTTTATCTAGGCTTAAATCACGTGGCAGATTATTTAAAAAATGCAGCCATTCGTGAACAGTCCATTGGGTTGTTGGTAATTGTGCTGCTGTAGTCTCACCTTTTAACCAAGCTGCGCTTACTGTATCTACTTTATCAAACGCATCTGATGTTGGGTTTGGCGCATCACTAGGTAAACCTGGTTCAAAAATCCACTCATTTACTTTATCCATGCTTACAACGCCAGGGTATTTTTCAATTAAGTTAGCTTTAATGTATGTAACAAATTGTGCAGTGGTCAGCGATTTAAACGAAAACTCTTTAAAGTACGCTTTTACAAATGGGTCAAACTTATCACGGCCGTATTTTTCCTCTAGGTAGATTAAAAATAACTGTCCTTTAGTGTAAGGCACTGAGCTAAACGCATCATCCGGATCGCGGCCATTAAGTTTTAAGTTAAGGCGGGTATCTGGCGCATCAATCGTTTTAAGCTGAGCACGAAGACCTGCAGAATCTAATGCTTGTTCCATAACAGCGCGGTCACGGCCAAACACTTCTTCCATAATGCGGTTTTCAACGTACGAGGTAAAACCTTCGTTTAACCATAAATCTTCCCACGTTGCGTTAGTAACTAAGTTTCCAGACCAAGAATGAGCAAGCTCATGTGCGATTAGGTTAACTAAGCTTTTATCGCCTGCCACTACAGTAGGTGTAATGAACGATAGACGCGGATTTTCCATACCACCAAATGGGAAGCTAGGCGGTAGCATGAGTAAGTCGTAACGGCCCCATGCGTACTCACCATACATTTCGTTGGTTTTGTCGATCATGGCTTGTGTGTCGTTAAACTCAGCAACCGACGCATCTAAAATTTCAGGTTCAGCAAAAATACCTGTTTGGCGCGACATGGCTTTGAATTCTAAGTTACCCGCACCAATAGCAATTAGGTAAGGTGAAATAGCTTGTGGCATGTCAAAGATGTAGTCGCCATCTTTATAAAGTGCGTCTTTATTGTCGGCGCTCATAACCGCACGTATATCTTTTGGTGTATGAATACGCGCAGAATACGTTACACGCATTGCAGGGGTATCTTGCACTGGGATCCAGCTACGAGCATGAATAGCTTGCGATTGGCTGTACATAAAAGGGTGTGTTTTACTGGCTGTTTGCTCTGGTGTTAGCCATTGTAAGCCTGATGCTTCTGGGCGACTGTTATAGTAAATACGTGCTTTGGCTGCTTGATCTTTAAACTTAATTGTTAATTTAGAGCCTTTTACATCGTCACGCTTAGCAAGTGTGTAGTCTGCTTTATGCCAGCTACCATCGTCGTCTTGATACATTACTTTATCAATGTCTAAATCGCGGGTATCAAGTACCAGTGTTTTACTTTTAGAATTATTCCACTTTAGCGTGTGCTCAACAAAACCTTCTAACTGCTTGTCGGCAAAATCGACATCTAAATCAAGGCTTAAGTGAGTAGTCACAACATCATCGAGGTTAGCATACGAGTTTTGGTCTATCGCGCTAGCCATTGCTTGCGAACACATACCTGCCATAGCGAGGCTTAAAAAAAGAGGTTTAATTTTCATAATTACCCTGAACACAAATAAAAAAGTGCTGGTTTTATATCACGATTGCCACAGTGGGTTGAGTGATTTTTACAATCTAGTGCCACATTTGCGACGATGAGGTAAACTATTGCGATTAGTTACCGGTAACTTTAGAGAGCTTTGTGGCGTATTCATTACACTCCTTACATACATTTGCATTAAACAGCCAATGCCAGCATTTTGTTGAAATTACTCAGCTTGAGCAACTTAAAGCACAAAGCTTTAGCCCCCCATTTTGCTTATTAGGTGAGGGCAGCAATACCGTTTTTTTAAATGATTACACAGGTACAGTAATAAAAATGGCTACCAAAGGCATTAAAGTTACTGAACGAGAAGATGACTTTTTAATAAGTGTTGCCGCAGGCGAAAATTGGCACGCATTAGTAAGTTATTTGCTTGATAGAGACATCCCAGGGCTTGAAAACCTAGCACTTATACCAGGTACTGTTGGCGCATCACCTGTACAAAACATTGGTGCTTATGGTGTTGAAATTGCAAAATTTGTAGAGTCGGTAGAGTACTTTGATATAACCACCAAGGCTATGCACACACTTAATAATGAACAATGTGAATTTGCCTACAGAGACTCCATATTTAAGCATTCACTTAAAAATAAAGCGGTGATCACTCGCGTTTATTTGGCATTGCCTAAAAAGTGGCAACCCGTGTTAAGTTATGGACCATTACAGCACCTTAGTCGTGTTACGCCAACGGCTGTGTTTGAGCAAGTTATACAAACGCGTAATAGTAAATTACCTAACCCATATACATTGCCTAATGCTGGGAGCTTTTTTAAAAATCCTATTATCACCAATCAGCACTTAGCTGAGCTATTAACGCAATTTGTGGATTTACCTCATTATGAATACGGGCAAAGCCACCATAAAGTGGCGGCTGGCTGGCTAATTGATCAAGTAGGTTTAAAAGGGCATAGAGTCGCGGGTATTGAAGTGCATAAGCAGCAGGCCTTGGTATTAGTTAATCATGGAAATAGTGAAGGAAGCGACCTCATAACAATGATTAAACATATTCAGCAAGCGGTAAATGTCCGTTATAACATTATGCTAGAGCATGAAGTGCGTTTAATAGATACACACAGCGAATGCCATATTAAAATGGAGCCCATACAATGAAAGCGCCTGATGGAAACAAGCTCGCTATTTTAAATGCACTCAACCTAGGTGGCTTTGTATCTGGGCAAGTGCTAGGTGAAGAGCTAGGGATTAGCCGTGCGGCAGTAAGTAAACATATTAAAACGTTACAAGAAATGGGTTTGGACATTTTTAAAGTAACCGGCAAAGGCTATTGCTTGAATAGCCAAGTGGGCCTTTTAAATAAAACACAAATTGATCAGCATTACAAAGCACTAGGTGCGAGCACGGCCAATGTTGAAGTGCACCCCATTATCGATTCGACCAATAGCGAGCTTATGCGCCGCATACAAAGTAAAGCGGAGCTTGAATCGGGCAAGGTCGTTGTGGCTGAAATGCAGCAAGCAGGGCGTGGCCGACGTGGCCGTGTTTGGCAATCGCCATTCGGTGCTAATTTGTATTACAGTTACTTTTGGCGTTTAGATGATGGGCTTCAAGCTGCTATGGGTGTATCAATTGCGGTAGGTCTTGCTGTTTATGATGCAATTAAAGCGTTATACCAAATTGACGTAGAGCTGAAATGGCCAAACGATATATATATAAATAAGCAAAAGCTTGCTGGCGTATTAGTTGAACTAGACGGGCAACCACAAGGACCTTGCCAGCTAGTTATTGGTATAGGTATAAACCTACAAATGCCTGAAAGCTTTAGCCAACATATAGATCAGGCATGGACAGATTTAAATCAACACACCCAACAGCTAGATAAAAATGAGCTGGTGGCTTCACTAACGTATTATTTAGAAAAGCGTTTATTACAGTACAGCCAAAGTGGTTTACAAGAAATGTACGAACAATGGAATGCGTTAAATGCTTTTGCAGGAGAGCAGGTAGAGCTCAACACAGGTCATAGAAGTTGGCGTGGTATCTGTGAAGGTATAGACCCACAAGGTGGTATTCGTATTCGCCAAGACGGCGAAGTAAAAAGTTACTACGGCGGAGAAGTTTCGCTAAGAAAGGCACAACCATGAGATTACTCATCGACGTAGGCAATACGTCATTAAAAGCGGTGCTTTGGCAAAACCAGCAAGCACAGCCTGCAAATATAAACAATTTACCTTGGCAGCACATAACTGAAGTTGTTTATGCCTGCGTAGGCAAAAGCGAATTAATGGCAGAGTTACTTGCACAAGCAAGCACACATGGCGTTCCTAGTTTTGAAGCCAACGTAACAAAACAATTAGGCAAGCTTAGCTGTGCATACGATCAAGTTGGCAATTTAGGTATAGATAGATGGCTTGCACTTATAGCAGGCTTTACACTTTACCCAGATACGCCGTGCATTATTGTTGATGCAGGTACCGCCACCACTATTGATGTGCTAGCTGATAATGGTGTTCACTTAGGCGGGTGGATTTTACCGGGCCTTGATTTGATGACCACCTCTTTAACGCAAAATACTCAACGCGTATTTGATGATGGCACTACACCATTTGAAGATAAGCTAGGGAAAAACACTCCTAACGGATTAAAAAATGGCGCTTTAGTAGCAACAATTGGAGCAATAGAGCGAGCAAAACATCATTTGGTACAGAATAATTGCTCTCAAATGCCTAAAATAATCTTTGCTGGTGGCTATGGCGCGTTATTACAGCAACAATTTACGGGTAGTATTTTTGATTCACTACTTGTAATGAAAGGCTTAAATTATTGGCGCGACCTGAGTAAACATGGCCAAAAAGTATAAAAAACCACTATTTTGCATGAATTGTGAGCATTTGAGGTAAAAAATTACATTTTTTTTAATTTTATTGTTGCATCCCAATAAACCTTACTCTAATATCTCGCCCCGTACTAAAGCAGTGCCGACTTAGCTCAGCTGGTAGAGCAACTGACTTGTAATCAGTAGGTCAACCGTTCGACTCGGTTAGTCGGCACCACTTTCCTTTTACCGGAAGTGAATTAGTAGAGAATTATCGTGGAGGGGTTCCCGAGCGGCCAAAGGGATCAGACTGTAAATCTGACGGCTCAGCCTTCGCTGGTTCGAATCCAGCTCCCTCCACCACTTTATTCTTGACGGTTAGAGGTAGTTTAAGAACAGATTTTTATGCGGGCATCGTATAATGGCTATTACCTCAGCCTTCCAAGCTGATGATGCGGGTTCGATTCCCGCTGCCCGCTCCAGTTCTTGTGTTGCTGATATAGCTCAGTTGGTAGAGCGCACCCTTGGTAAGGGTGAGGTCGGCAGTTCGACTCTGCCTATCAGCACCAGTCCTAAGAATCTCCTTGATTACTTCCTTTATCTGTCAGAAAATACTATTTGAAAAAATTTACTTAATCTACCTTTGGTGGATTATTTTCATATGTAATTTAGATACACAAAACTGATAGGTTCCGTCATGGCAAAAGAAAAGTTTGAACGCGTAAAACCGCACGTAAACGTTGGTACAATCGGCCACGT